>JANOGZ010001112.1:0-5643 GCA_031406255.1 Pyrinomonadaceae bacterium
CCACGTCAGCCGGCGACCGCAGCCAGATGACTTTCTTACTTCCAGAGTTCTCCCTCAGCATTTCCATCACTTTCGGCCTCGTCCTCCTTTGATAATTCCACACCCAAAGGATGAATTCCAGGTTGAACCGCTCGTGGCACCCGGCGGCCATGTCCGGCCTGCGCCTGTTCCTGTATCGCATCCACCTCTTCAGCACACGCCACAGGCAGATCACGCGTCCCATATCCAGGAAGATCACCGTATCACAAGCCCTCAGCCTGAGATCGAGGGTGCCCGAGTAATTTCCGTCCATGATCCATGCATCACGCGCCACCAACTCTTCAACCGTCTTCAGCCATTCAGGTTTCGGTGTCTCGACCCACCCGGGATTCCAGTAGAGCGAATCAAGATGGAGGACTTCGATATTGCGGAGTTCGCCCAGACGCCTGGCGAAAGTGGTTTTGCCGGCTCCGCCTGAGCCAATCACTAAAACCTTTCTCATGTCGCGCCGAATACCAGACCCTTTGTGTGGAATTCCTGAAGACCGCGATCAGCTGCCATTCGGAGTCAAGGCAACGCCTCGACGCCGACAGTTTCGCCATCTCTTAAACGGCGGAGTCTCGTTGCTTCACCTCACCTGAGACCTCACCTATGCTCATCTCCGGCACGGTTTACCAACCGGACGGGAGAACTCCGGCAAAGGGCCTTCTCCTCTACGTCTATCAAAGGACAGCCGATTGATGGTAATAGTTGGAGCGCGCAACGATCAAGGGGCGGGCAGGTATTTCTACGTATGGAAAAATAATCGGCTCAGGCTTATCCGCGCACTGGCGTACAAAGGGACTGACGCGACCGCCGGGCTGATGCGTTAGACGCTGCCACTTTCTATGGCGAGCTTAAGAAACATCGGAATAGCCCTTTCGATCTTAGGCGTTGCGGGCACGCTCGGTATGGTGCTGCAGGCAGCTTCCTGGGAGATCCATGCGGCCACGCTGATTCTTCTGGCGTGGGCCTGCCTTCCTTATATCGTTCTTGCGATTTCGACCCTCCGGATTCATAAAAAAAGCTCTTCTCCTGCTTCCCGCATTGCCATCTTCGTCGCCTCGTTGATCGTAGTCATACTCTCGCTATACATTTACTACGATGCTATGTTCGTTTCCGTCACCTCGACCTCGGCTCTGATCTTTCTCTTTCTTCCCGGCTACGCATTGGTCGCCATTGTAGTAATTTATTATGTGACAAAGTTTCTTACGGGGCTCTTGGCGCGCTCACGAAAAGCATAAACGCCGCACCTCGGATACTGACAGCGGAGCTATTGATCATATTCGAAGGGTGGCGTAAATTGACGCCAGCTATTGACTTGGGAGTCGAATATCAGTATCAATCGGTTTAGCCTCCAGGGGGCTAAAAGATGATCGACAAACACCCGGATTATTACGAATGCTGCTCATTATGCGGGATGCCGAAGCTGCTTCCGTCATCGCGGCCCGTACTATCCTGGCATACCACCCACGAACAGGTCATCTGCCCGACGGGAATCCGCGTGTTTTGCTTCACTAAGGGTGATACCGCAGAAACTTTCTGGAACTACCTTCACTTTGTGCTGATCGACCTCCGCACGAAATCCTGCACCTCTTCCGCCATCGAAAATCGACGCGCCCCCGAATGGATTCGTCAATGCGCGCTCGAAGAGATGGAAATAGAGCGCAATGTCCACCGGCGCGAACGCTACGAGAGGATTGCGGATTTCTGCAAGCGACGGGCCGGCGAACTCGCCCGCGTCGGAGAGTGTTCCACGAGAGAGATGAATATGTGAGGCGCCCGCCGCGCGGTATAGTCGCCCTGACTCATCAGCCTTAATTTCAAAAAATCCGAATACGAGGGGCGGGCTCGACGAGCCCGCCCGATCTTTTTCCGGCGCTGATCATAATTTTTCTGACACAAAACTTCTCAGTGCGGTGTTTCTCTCTTAGAGCGGCGAGGGCGAATGAAGTTAGATAGCCGTAGCATCCTGCTGAGACGTGCTGGAGAGCACCGAAAAGCCGGTATCCGCCGCGCGCGCCCTGTGTGGTGCAATCCCCGAAGAATCTTATAAGGAGTTTGAACAGCTATGAGAAGACTTTCGTTTCGCCCCGTGATGGCATCAGCGCTTTTGTGTTTCGTGTCAGCCACGACAGCTCTTGCCCAGGATTTTCAACAGAGTTACCGCATCGGAGCGGGCGGCTCGGTCAGCATTCGCAACGTCTCGGGCGATGTGACTGTCACCGGCTATGATGGTGATGCGATCACCGTCAACGGTTTCAAAGAAGGCGCTGATCGTGAGCAAGTTACGGTTGAAGACCTGAGCGGCTCCGACCGCGTGGATCTGCGTGTGCGCTATCCGAGAAATTGCAATTGCGATGCGAGCATCCGTTTCGAGGTGCGCGTACCGCGTTCCGTCCGTTATCGCTTTGATCGACTCTCGACCGCCAGCGGCAATATCACTGTGAGCGCCATCACCGGCCAGATGAATATCAATACGGCGAGCGGCGATGTTCTCGTCAAAGAGGTGACGGGTACGATCAGTGCCTCGACGGCGAGCGGTGAGATGCGTGTCCAGGACGTGAGCGGAGCGGTGAGCGCCAATAGCGCCAGCGGTAATGTCGAGGTCGAGATCGCACGACTGGAAGGCTCCGATGACATGAAATTCTCGTCCGCGAGTGGAGATGTCAGCGTGAGGCTGCCAACTAATCTTGATGCGACCGTTTCCATGTCGAGCATGAGCGGCTCGATCAAGACCAACTTCCCGATCGAGGTGAAGCAACGGGACTATGGGCCGGGCAGCACCGCCAACGGACGACTCGGCAATGGATCACGAAGCCTGCGCATCTCGTCTGCCTCCGGCGATGTGAGCCTGATGGGCCGCTAGAGCCCGCTGCGGCAACTTACATAAAACTCCGCCATAACCGGGCAGGCCCGACCAACTGGCCGGGCTTCTGCTCAATCTTCGCCCCGAGATTTCACACGGGCCGGAGGCGTCCTCCGGCCCCTACCATTTTATCGGCGGCTTGACCCTGATTGTTGAGAAGCGACGGCGTCCCGCTACTCTACCGGCGACCGCCGACGATGAGCCGCAGCTGGCGCAGCCGCGCGTCCAGTTCTTCGGGCGTCATCGAGGCGTATTTGGCTGGCAGGAGCCGGCGGCTTGAGGTCTCAAAGACGGCGAGCAGTTCCATGTATTCGAGCAACTCGACATCCCGGCTGGGGAAATAATCGGTCGCCGCGCGCAGGAAATGTTCAGCCCTCACCGGCGCATCGCCGCCCGCCTCGCGCGCCGCATCGTCATTCGCCAGCAGCAGCACCGCTTCGATATCGGCGTTGCTGTAACCGACGAGTTTGCTGGAAAAACCGTCGCGGATCGCCGCCAGGTCGACGTCCGTTATGATCTTGTTCTTGCGCACGAGGGCGCGGGCGACGAGTTCCACTTCTTCGGGCGTCTGGACGTAAAGAAACGGGATTTTGCGGTCGAGGCGGCCGGCGCGTTTGAGATCAAGGTCGAGTTTGTCCGGTCGGTTCGTCATCACGAGGAAGAGGATGCGTCCCCGATTCGTCGTGTCGGACATAAACTCCTTGATGCGCGCGATGACGCGCGACGAAGTGCCGCCGTCGCCTTCCGAGTCCGTGTTGCCGAACGCGCGGTCGCCCTCGTCGATGATCACGACGACCTGCCCGATGGCGCGGATCACGTTCAGGATTTTTTCGAGATTGCCTTCGGTCGCGCCGACCCACTTGGACCGGAAATTCTTCAGCTTGATCGTCGTCAGGCCGCACTCTTTGGCAAATGCCTCGGCGACGAATGTTTTGCCAGTCCCCATCGGCCCCGTGAACAGGATGCCCATCGGCACGCGGCTGGTGCGCCCTTCACGAATGCTCTCGGCGATAACCAGCAAGTCCTTCTTGACCTCTTCCATACCGCCGACAACTTCAAACCCGTGTTTCGGCTCGACGAACTCGACCAGACCGAAGCACTCGCGTTCGAGTATCTCGCGCTTGCGCCGCGCGATCAAACGATCCGTCTCTTTACGGGCACGCTCGACCGGGCTCGGCAGTGCCGCGTCGGACGCGGGCGCGGCGGCCGTCGGCGCGAGGAGCTTTTTGATCTCGTCGCGGTTCAGGTCACTGGTCAGCGCGGCGAGTTTGTGGGCGCGCTCGGCGGCATCGGCCCCGCCACCGAGCAGGCCGGAGATGAAGGCTTCGCGGTCGGCCGAAGCCTCTTCGGCGGCGGGCGGCGGTGTCAGGATCGAAGCGATCTGGATGGCTTTGAGTCCCGCCGTGATCTCGGCGTAGCGTTCGCCATCCCGCTCGGTCAAACGCGCGTCGGCCAGCATCGCGGCTTCCTTACGCGTGTCGCGATCCGGCATCGGCACCTCGACGACGGCGACCTTCGGATTGGAGATCAATTTGGGCGAAAGCTCCGACAGATTCTCCGCGATCAACAGGACGACGTTATCGCCGCGTTCGATCTCAGGCAGCGACGACCAGCGATGCAGCGTCACGATCGCAGCACGGTCGGCGTCGCCCTGAAAGTTGGGATCGCCCGCCGGCGCGATCGCTTCGGCGTATTCCATGATGACCGCCGTTTTCGTCGAGCCGATCAGAAGGCGTTCGAGCGCGGCGAATATTTTATTTTTTTCGCTCGCCAGCAGGAGGTCTTCGAGATCGGTCACGCTGGCCGCGCGTTTGCTGAAGCGCACGCCCGTCGCCACGTTATAGACGGCGACTGTCTCCTTCGAGTCTTTGAGCAGCACGTCGGTCAGAAATTCCACCAGCGCCATCATCCGCTTTTGATAAAGGACGACATCATAGACATTGCCGTGCAGCACGAACATCGCGGATTCGCCGCGCAAATATCGGCGGCGCAAATCTTCGGCCCAGCTGGGAAGCAGACGCGGCTCGCTCATACGTTCAAATCCTTCAGACCGAGCGGATTCAACATCCGCTCGGTCTCGGCGGCGGTTTGTTTGATCGACTCGACGCCGTCGAGCAGTTCGTCGAGTTGACCGGTCAACTCCTGCGGCGACTGCATCGTGACGATCTGGTCGGCGATCAATTGAAAAGAGTTTTCGATCAGATCGAGTTGCCCGCGCGCCACCATCAGGTAGCGGCGTATCTCTTTCATCTTTTCGAGGCGCTTCATGATCACCGAGAGGTTTTTGCGCGCGATGTTCGTCGTCTCGTCGCCCTTCGCGCCCTTCAGCGCCACTCGCTCCCAGCGCTGCCGGTCTTGCTCCAGCTCGGCGAGGTCGACGGATTCGAGATACTGCTCGTAGCGCCCGCACGTCACCGCCATGTCGATGAAAGCTTCGACGAGGCGGTCGGTCTTGCCCAGTTCGCTGCGCAGCAGCTCGCCGGTGAACGAAGGATTCTCTGCGGCCAGCCCGTTGATCTCCACCTGGCGCGTGACCAGATCTTCGACGCGCAGCCGGTCGTCCTCCGCCAGAGTCTGTATCCGCGCCGCGAGTGCGGCCTGCTCCTCGGCGAGCCGCTCCCTGTCGAACTGCGGGTCCCAGAGCAGGCGCTTGAGCAGACTCGAGCCCGGCGCGTAGACCATCCAGAGCACTTCGAGGCAGACCGCCACCACCGCGAGGAAGGGGCTGAGCGTCACGCCGGCGGCGGCCAGCGCGC
>JANOGZ010000107.1:0-2821 GCA_031406255.1 Pyrinomonadaceae bacterium
GAACGAAGCTCTCGGGCACGAGTCGAGCGAGTCGAGTTCATATCCGGCCAGGCGCCGTCGCTTCTCCGACAGGGAGTGACGGCGCTTGATGACCGGCTAATCGAACCTAACACCGGCCCCGTAGCGGGCGTTTAAAAGGCGAAACGAAGAATGAAGGCGCGCGCCACCATAGTTGCGATCTTCTGTTGTGCGCTGGTTTTAGCGGCGGCCAGCGAAGCTTCCGCACAGAGCTTTGATATCAGCAGCGGCGGTCTTCCGACCATCACGGGCGCGCTCGGCGGTTCGGTCACAGGCAGCGCCGCGGTGGGCCAGAGCCTCGCGGTGATAGTTAATTTCGGTGAACTCTCGCCAGTAAATACCAGCAGCATCGTGAAAGTCGTGGTGCCCATTGCGATCCAAAGCACCGGGCCCTATCAGGTGGCCGTTACGATGTCGGGCGCGTTCGCCGGAAATCTCCTGGCGGTGCAATCATCTGACATCGGTTTTGGTGTGAACAATCTGCGCCGGTTCGGAGACAGCTCTAATAACTGCTCTAATAATATCATCAGGGCACCCTTCAACAACGATCCGGCGACGACCGTGACGCTCAATGCGAATGGCCGCGCGGCCTATCCGTCATCGCTGGCAAATATCGTGGGTTCGGCGGTGATCCTCAGCGGCCCGCGAGTGAGTAAAGGAAACATTAACAATAAGGACCGCGGTTTTATCTTCGATGCCATATTCGCGATTAAACCCCAATTTTACGCCGCCGGGACATTTAATACCGTAATCACCTTCACCATCTCGGCAGGGCCGAATGTCTCTTGCTCGCCTAATTAGGAGGTTCACCGGATATGACGACAACCAGGATGACAGCTCACAGAATTTCCACACTGCTGATCCTCGTTCTTATTTTCGTGGCCGCTTCTGTGACGGCGCGGGCGCAGGCGACGGCGGCCCAGGCTCCGCCCACCGACAGATCGGCACAGGAGAGCGTGAGGGGAGAGGGCATCGCCCTCTCCCCGGCTCGTTTTGAGCTGGAGATGCGGCCGGGTTCGGAGACGACCGTGGTGGTGAATCTCGACTATCGCACCGCGAAAGGCAAGGCGACGCAGTCTCGCATCGTCGCCAGCCTCAATGACTGGACGATGACGAAAGGGGGCCAGCTGGAGTTTTACCAAGCCGGCACGCAGCCGAAATCGGCCAGCCCGTGGCTCATCTACAGCCCGTCGGAAGTGACCGTCCTGCCGGGTAATGTTCATTCCATTAGAGTGACGATCTCCGTTCCCAAAGAAGCTGCCCCCGGCGATCATCTTTCGGCGCTGATCGTGGAGCCACGTCCGGACAACTTAAAATTGGATCCGACCAGACGGCAGATGCTCGTGCGCTTGCGCATGGCGGCGGTGTTTTACATCCAGGTGCCGCAACTCACGCGGCGGGGAACGCTCCACCATCTGAAGGCCGAGGCGAGCCCGGATCGGATCATCGTTACTCCGACGCTCAAGAACGAGGGCAACAGTTTGGTGCGGCCGATCTCCTGGCTCAAGATCATCGACTCCGCCGGTCGCGTCGTGGCGGAACTACCACAGAACGAGACACTGCCCGTGCTCGCCGGCTCTGAGCTGAGCCAACCCATCGTGATTGATAAGAAGCTGTCGCCGGGGACTTACTCCGTCAAATACAGAGTAGATTTTCAAACCGGCGGCAAAGCGATCGAAGGAATAACCGATCTGGTTATTACAGAGAATGCGCCGCCGCCGCCTAAACCCGACACGACGATTATCGGTTACTGACCTCCACCAACGAGGTGGAGCCTTTGCCAGGCCCCGGCGAGCGACCTCGCTGCTTTTTGCTGAAACCTTTGCTGCCACTTCGGCGCGCGCCGGATGAAGAGTTCATCGTTGACCACCTCCAGAATGTTGCGAGCGATCATTGTCGTCGGTCTCTTGTGGGCGCCGTTCGCCGCGGTGAACGCGCGGCCCGCGCCGGCACGTACCGCACGAACGATCGCTGACACATTCCTGCACGCCCGCGCCGAGGGCGGCGAAGGCGACCCGGTCCCCGGCGGCGATAAATCCGGTGAAAATAAAGGAGGCGGAGAGAAAAAGGGCGATGGGGACACGCCGGCCGGCACGGGCAGCGGCGACAGCGGCGACCCGGACAAAAAGAGTGTGGATCTGATACCGCCCAAGATCGTGCCGTCAGACGCGACCATCATCGTCAACGGGCGGGCGCTGACCGGGCCGCTCAGTTTTCCACAGCAGCGCGGTGACCGCTCGTTTCTCCCGCTGGCGAGCATCGCCCGTGCGCTCGGCGACAAGGTGAGCCTCAATATGCAGTCGCGGACGGTCGAGGTGCGGCGGCAGACCGGCGTGGTCGCCGACTTCAATGCGCAACTCAACCAGGTCCGCGAGAACGGCTCCGTGATTCTCGCCGTCGCCAACACGGCGGATATTGTGTTCCCTCCCAATCCCGATGAATTGATGCTGCCGATCGAGATCATTGCGGCGCTGCTCGATATTTCCGTCATCGTCGACGCGACGGCGCGGGCGGTCAGGATCACCCGCGGCCTGACACCGACGGACACCGTCCGCGCCGGCGCGCGGCAAGAACCAGGGAACGGCGCCGATCTCACCCTATGCTTACTTTCAGCTGACGCACGATGGCAAGCTCGACACAGGCGGCAATTCCGTCGCGCAGTCCTTCGGTGCGCAAGCCTTCGCCGGGTTCGCCGAGTACACGGATGAAAAGAAGTTCCAGAAGATCCATTTCTCCGACCTCGACAAGGGAAAGGCCGAGTACGTGCGGCGCGCCGAGGACGGCTGGATCGCATTCGTGCAGC
>JANOGZ010000110.1:0-3658 GCA_031406255.1 Pyrinomonadaceae bacterium
ACGGCCACCGGTACCCAGCTCTCGCGGGGTCGGTCCTGCAAGCGTCGGCACATCGGCGAGCCTCCCGCAGAGCTTCTCCATGAACTCGATCCCTTCCTCGACTGCCGCGCGCTCATCCTCGGTGAGAGGAATTTTATGCAGCATGTGCTGGAGATTGGTCTGTGCCTCGAGCCGCAATATCCACTTTTTGACCCACGCCGAGGTCAATTTTTGACCTGGCAGTCCAGAAATTAGACCAAATTTTGGACTTTTGACCTTTTTCAAAAATCCTCCCATCCGGACTCTACAAAACTGTAAGCCTCTTTAATTGAATAGCTTCAGCGTCGTTTGCGGCATTTGTCTGGGAGAAGGTGCGAACTGGCACAGTCTTTGTAGTCAGCTCAGAGCAAGAATACTCGGCAACACGATCCGCGAGCTATTCAAAAGATACAAAAATTGAATCGTGAGCCTTAGACGCCCACGGGGAGGGACTCGAAATTGAGCAAAGTGACTTTAACCGAAGCAGAATTTTGTCGGAGGGTAGGAATCAGCCGAACTACCGCCTGGAATCTACGCCGCAAGGGCAAGCTTCAACACTGTCGCGTCGGAGCTAAAATACTGTACACCCAGGAACACCTCGACCACTTTATCTCCTCACATCAACGCCCGCTGCCTGATTTCAAGCGCTCCTTGTCAAAACAGCAAAACACGAATGCCAGGGGATAGACACGCCAGCGAGCAGTGTCTTTGCGTGTTCGTCAAGCCGATGGCCTGAAGCAAAGGCGGTCTTCGAAGTCGGAAGGGCAATCCTATGTCAATAGGTAGCTTTATCGATAAGTTCAGGCGAATGGAGGAAGGCTTGCGCAAGCTGTTAGCCGGTCTTCCGACGCTGACTGAAGAGGAGCTTATTCAAATCATTGCAAACGCCGGGCGCATGGAGGGGTATTTCTTCCTGGCCCGCGGAATGTGCGTGCTGGAGCTGCGGAGCCGCGTCAGGGAGCGGCTTACCGGTGGGCGAGGCAAGCGCGACTACTCGGGTAAAGGAATCAATGCACAAACAATGCTGCTGGCAGAAACCACGCGCGTTAACATCAGCACGCTAAACACTGACGCGCGCATCTGCGAAATCTTCTTCCCCGACGGTGGCGAAACTACACTCGCGCGCGAGTCCCTTTTGCCGCGCGAATATTACGTGATAGCGCTCGGCGCTCCCGACCCGCATGCGGCGATTCGGATAGCCGTCAAGCAATCTGCCGATCCGCACTACAGGCGGGAGAGATTCAGAGCATACGTTCGCGGTCTCAAGCAAACTGAGAATAATTCCACGCGCGCGCGACGTAAATCGTCCGTCCTGCTACGAGCCCATATCCCGGAAGAGGTGGACCGTCTGCTCTCAGAAATCCTGGAGTTGACGGGCAAAGAAAGGGCTCAAATCCTGGCAGAGGCGATTACCTCCTTTCATCGAGCGATCAAGACGAGAAAGTTAAGCAAAGGTCGGAAGCGCGCTCAACCTTCACAAACCCGGCCCGGCGACACGCAAGACGGCAGGCAATTGTCGTTGGGACTTTGAGACTGTTCATTCATGCGAATATAAGCGGCATAAACTCTCTGTCTTTCTCACAAACTTTAAACCACATGTTCCTGACTTGCTTAATTCAACGACGAACTATCGAACATTGTTACGTTCGGCCGTTTGCCTGTAGCTGCGACATACTCTCGCAAGCTGCTGATACTACGGTTCGCCTCTCGTCCGCAGCTTTTAACCGACGCCTTTCTTCAGCCATTTCTCAACGCCCTGAACTCCATGGATTTGTTTTGCTCGCCTCCTCGCCCGACTTCAAGCGCGCCGGTTTCTCTCGCATTGTTTCCGGCCGCAGCCTCAGGCGACGCATTCAATCTCAGCTATTAGACGAAAATATTCCGCCATATATCTGCCCACCTCTTATCCGCATTAGCCAGCAATGTTTGCGTGAAACGAAAACCGGTTTCCTGACGCAGCTCGGAGGAACGAATCTTTCATGAGCCGTAAGAAGAGAAAGAATTGCGATGAGCCAGCCGGCAACGCGCGCGGTGGAAGACCCCGGCTGGAAGACGCTGAGCGACGAGATCTGAGAATCGGCGTCCCGGTCAATGAAGAGGAAGACGACGCCATCGGCGACAAAGCGAAGCTGGCGCACATGAGGAAGGGGGCTTTCCTGAGACACCTTGGGCTGGGCAAACAGATGCACCGCCCCGTGCCGGCGATCAATTACCGCGCGTATCGGCAACTGGGTCGCCTGGCCGCGGATTTCAGCTACGCGCTGATTCTAATCGACGCTGGCAAGAGCATAGGCATTGATCGACAGTTAGCCATGCGGGTACTTGATGAAATTCGTTGCACACAAGATCAGTTAATGAAGGGTGAAGGGGCGTGATTATCAAAATTCTGAAAGGGAGAAATTTCGGTGGACTGCTGGACTATCTCTTTGACCCTCAGGACAAACCTCCGCCACGGGAGATTGAGGCGAGAGGCTCTCCAGAAAACCAACGCATCAGTGAAGCGCCGCCCTCACCCGAGAGCAGTAGCCGCGAAACGGACAGAGCCGGACCGGTCAAAGAGAGGCCGCCAGCCGATTCCACAGAGAGTCTTCAAAGAGGAAATCGAGATGAATCAGGAAGAACTAAAGATGAGCAGAGAGGTGAGCTACTTATCACCAATATGTCTGGGCGCAGCAAGGAAGAACTGCTTAAGCATTTCGAGTCTCTGGCGGCACTGCGGCCCGACGTCGAAGTCAACGTTCTTCACTGCATCATCAGCATGCCTGAGGAGGACGTGTTATCCCGCGAGACAAAGGCGCGAATCATCATGCGTTTTGCCAGACTCTATGGGCTTGATAAGACGATGTACGCCGCAGTCGAGCACAAAGAGGAGGGACATCAGCACACCGAAATACACATCGCCTCGTCCACGATCAACCTCAAAGGCAAGCTGCCATCCGACTCTTTCGACTATGACAGGGGCGAGGCTCTCGCACGCCAGCTCGAAAAGGAGTTCGATCTCAAGCCTAACAGGTCTAGTCGAGACACGATGCAGCGCGCTCCCACACAGGGCGAGTGGAAACAACATGAGCGGACGGGAAAACTCAGCCGGCCGCTCAGACTCCAAGCCCTTGTCGACTCAGCCCTGGATCGCGAGGTCACGTTCACGGACTTCAAGGAGAGATTAAATCGAAGAGGTGTTGAGTTACGCCTGATTGTCAACGACGAGGGCGAAGCAGTGGGCAGCGTTTACGAGTTCGAAGGAGGGCGGGATGGACGGCTCGCGCGTGTACGACCGATTTTGCGAGGGGCCGCAGGCGCACGAGGACCTGGCGGCCTACTGCATGGCCGACGTGCGGGTTCTGAGGCAGTGCTGGTACAGGATGAAGTTCCCGGAAGGGCCGGAGCCCGAAGAAGTCTAGGAGGAGAATGATGTTTACGGACAAGCAACTTGACGAGATCGAGGCGCGCAACAGTGTGGCCGACTTGCGGGCGCTTGTGGCCGAGGTGCGCAGATTTAATCGCGTAGTGGACGCCGCGTTCAACCTCAAGGAGGAGCGCGCCAGGATGAACCGTCACCAAGAATTTCATGGTAATTAGGGAAGACTTGACGGAGAAGGAAAGCGGAGGCACGGCACTCCCTTCGGGGCTGACCGCGGAC
>JANOGZ010000154.1:0-5718 GCA_031406255.1 Pyrinomonadaceae bacterium
GTCAGCCCTCAGTGGCAAGATTTGTCGAACCCGTATTTGTTTCGTACTCACGGAGTTTGCGGTAGAGCGTGCGCGCCGAGATACCGAGAATGGCCGCGGCGCGCTCACGATTGCCGCCGGCCTCGGCCAACACCCGCAGAATGTGCTGGCGTTCCAGCTCATCGAGCGTCACGGGCGATTCGCCGGGTGAGGAAGGTGCGGAGCTTTGCGCCGGCGGCGCGACGCTCATTCCTTCGGTTGAGGTGGGGGGCAGGACCTGATCGGCTTCGATCGTATCGTGGGTTGTGAGGGCGGCGGCGCGCTCCAGACTGTTGCGCAGTTCGCGCACATTGCCGGGCCAGTCGAAGGCCTCAAGTCGGCGGCGCGCTCCCTCGGAGAGGGCGAGCGCCGGGCGATTGAACCGTTCGCTATAGAGCGCGAGGAAATGATCGATCAAGACGGGGATATCCTCACGCCGTTCGCGCAGGGGCGGGACATGCAGCGAGATAACGTTAAGGCGGTAGAAGAGGTCGGCGCGAAAGCGGCCCTCCTGAATCTCCATCGCGAGCTTACGGTTGGTGGCAGCGATAATGCGCGCGTCGGCGGCATGGTCGCGGGTCGCACCGACGCGACGAAAGCGTCCCTGTTCGAGAAAGTGTAAGAGCTTGACCTGTATCTGCAAGGGCATCTCGCCAACCTCGTCGAGGAAAAGCGTCGAGCCATCGGCCGCTTCGATCAGGCCGCGCTTGAGCGCGCCGGCCCCCGTAAACGCGCCCTTCTCATGGCCGAAGAATTCGGATTCGAAAAGAGTTTCGGGGAGCGCGCCGCAATTGACGGTGATCATCGGGTTTTCGCCGCGCTCGCTCTTCGTGTGTATATAACGCGCTAGGACGTCTTTACCGGTGCCCGACTCGCCCGTGATGATGACGGTCGAATCGAGCCGCGCGGCCGTATCCGCCAGCGCAACTACTCCCGCCATCGCGGCGCTACGGTAGATGAATGCGGATATCGCCGCCGTTTCGTCGGCGGCAGGCGTCGTGCGCACGACGGCGCGGAGCGATGCGTTCTGACGCACGAGCCGCCTTTTTTCGTCGGCTTTACGCACGACGGTTTCGATTTCATCAAGAGTCGCAGGCTTCGTCAGGTAATCGTAGGCGCCGAGGCGCATGGCTTCGATACCCGTGGAGAGCGAGGTGTCGGCGGTCAGCATGATGACCTCCGGCGCATCGTCCATCTTTCTAATCTCACGCAGCGCGTCGAGGCCGGAAAAGCCCGGCATTCGTATATCAAGCATTACTACATCGAAGTCAGATTCGGTGATCGCTTTAAGAACCTCTTCTCCCGACGCTTTCGGGGTGGCATCAAAGCCAATCAGCGAAAGTTGATCGGTGACAAGCTCCCTCAGCAGCGGATCATCATCCGCCAGCAGCACACGAATCTTACGGTTCATATGCTTCCGCTCCCCCTCTCATCGGCTAATTCGGATGGGCGTCGCGGAATCCACAAGCGAAATCGGCTGCCCTGGCCGATCTTGGATTCGACCGTGACAGCGCCGCCCAGCGTCTCAGCGAGCGTACTGGAAATGGCCAGTCCCAGTCCGGAGCCCTTGCCCGCTTCTTTCGTCGTGAAAAACGGCTCGAAGACGCGCGCCAGCATCTCTGGTGCAATACCCTGCCCGGCGTCCGCCACCTCAATGGCGACGCGCTCACCGGCGCTGATCGTCGTCACGGTGATCTGACCGCGCTCACCGAGAGCATCAAGCGCATTGCTCAAAAGATTATCGAGAATCTGGAGCACCAGCGATTCATCCGTCGCCACCTGATCGATCGCGGGATCAACTCGCACCTCCAGCACGACGCCTTCGCCAACGCTCTGTTCGAACAACCTGACGCCCCTTTCGACGATCGCGTTGATATCGCACGGCACGCGATGCGCGCGGCGCTGCCGCGAAAGATCGAGCAGGCCGCGCGTGATCTCTTTACACCGGAGCGCCTGCCTGACGATCTCTTCGAGATAAAAATCCCACTTGCGTTCGACCGCCAGCGTCGCCAGTTCCGGGGAATTGCGGATGCCGCGCAGCGTCGCTTCCGCACAGGTAGTGACGGCGGCCAGCGGATTATTGATCTCATGGGCGACGCCCGCCGCGATCTGGCCGACGGTCGCCAGCCGGCGCGAGCGGGCCAGTTGCTCCTGCATCTCGGATAATTCCGTCACGTCGCTCCAGGTGATTACGCTCCAGCCGGGCACCGGGCTGACGTTTTCGAGCGGCGCGACTGATACCAGATAGCGCCTTCCGCCCTCGGCCTGCAACTCGAAGGAAGATGCCGTGCTCGCCGTGCTGTGCTTCATGTGAAAGGCGGCCGCACGATCGCCGAACAGTCGCGCGAAAGCATGCGCGCACGACATTCCGATCACATCCGCCGGTCGCTCCATGCCCATCAGTTCCGCCGCCTGCACGTTGCAGCGCATGATTCGCATCCGATCGTCGTGAACGATGATGCCGTCAGGGATGGCGTCGAAAGTCTGCTCCCATACTTTCTTGGCCGTGCCGACGTTTTCGAGCAGACGCGCATTGTCGAGCGCGAGCGCCGCCATGGCCGCCAGTCCTTCCAGCAGTTGCTTCTCTTCGATCGTAAAGGCGTGTGCGGCTCGGTAACCGACCAGCAGCGCGCCGAGGGTTTCGCCGCGCACGTGGAGCGGCACGAGCGCCACGTCACGCACACCCTCGTCACTGTGCAACGGAAAGTCGGCTGCCGGCAGGCCACCCGCGACGCCGATGCCCTCCAGTATCATCATCTCTTCGGCGGCGGCCGCGCGCTTCGCGAATTCGCCCTGCAAAGCCTGTTTGAGTTCTGTTCCTTCTTCGATGCCGTGCGTGTGGAATCCGCTCGTCGCCCGCCACGTGATCATTTGTTCGGCATGCGAAAAACTGGCCACGCTGGCCGTATCGGAGCGCATGATACGTCGCACCATCTCGACCACCGTGCGGAGGGTTGCGGTGCTCTCCGGTCGCGGCTTGGGTGGGCTGCCGCGCCGGTTGCCGCCGCGGCTGCTGTCGTGTTGACTCTCCAGATCGGGGGTCGCGCCCGCAGCGGCGGACGCCGCCGCGGCGATCTGGTCCAGTATAGGGTTGTTCGACCGCTCGGCCATCAGATACGCCCCCACCCGCAAAGACGTCAGTAAACTGTTTCATAGCGTCCGCGCGCAGGGATGTCACGAGATAAAGATCGCCTCTTGCTTACCTGCGGAAGAAGGACGGGACCAGTCTCCTTCGCATTCTTCTACGCGCAGTGACGCCCGGCGGTCAAGAAGAAACTTGAAAGGGCGGCGCCCGCTCGCCGGGCGCCGCCCTGATTCTCAACCTTCCGCATTGATCTTCGATTTCTAATCGGCGACCGGCGCGACGGCGCGCACGGCGTCAGAAACACCCGCTGCGTACTTTTTGAAATTCTCGTTGAAGCGCCGCGCCAGATCGCGCGCTTTGCGATCATACGCATCCTTATCTTTCCAGGTGTTGCGTGGTGTGAGGACTTCGGCCGGCACACCGGGGCATGAAACCGGGACGCCGACGCCGAAGATCGGGTCGGGATGCGTCTCGACTCGTGAAAGCGCGCCGTTCAGAATGGCGCGGATCATCGCCCTGGTGTGGGCGATCTTCATGCGCTGTCCTTCACCATACGAGCCGCCGCTCCAGCCCGTATTGACAAGCCAGCAATGGGCTTTATGTTCTTCCATGCGCTGGCCAAGGAGGTCCGCGTAGACGCCCGGATGGAGGACCATGAAGGGCGCGCCGAAACATGTCGAGAAGGTCGCTTCGGGTTCGTTGCCGAGTCCTTTCTCGGTGCCGGCGATCTTCGCGGTGTAGCCGGAGAGAAAGTGATACATGGCCTGTTCGGGCGACAGGCGCGCGACCGGCGGCAGCACGCCGAAGGCGTCTGCGGTGAGCATGATGATATTTCGCGGATGGCCGGCGTAGCCTTCGGGCACGATATTCGGGATGCTCGTCAGCGGATACGCGGCGCGCGTGTTTTCCGTCTTCGAGGCGTCATCGAGATCGAGCTTGCGCGTGTGCTGATCATAGACCACGTTTTCCAGGACGGTGCCGAACATGCGCGTCGTGCGATAAATATCGGGCTCGGCTTCTGCTGAGAGGCGGATCACTTTCGCATAGCACCCGCCCTCGAAATTGAACACGCCGTCATCCGACCAGCCGTGTTCGTCGTCGCCGATCAGGCGGCGTTCCGGGTCAGCCGAGAGGGTGGTTTTACCGGTCCCCGAGAGTCCGAAAAAGATCGCCACATCGCCCGCCTCACTGACGTTGGCGGAGCAGTGCATGCTCATCACGCCGCGCTGCGGCAGCAGGTAGTTCAGGATCGTGAAGACGCTCTTCTTCGTCTCGCCGGCGTAAGACGTGCCGCCGATCAGGACGAGGCGTTGCGTGAAATCCATCAGGATGAAGGTCGGCGAGCGCGTTCCGTCCCGCGCGGGGTCGGCGCGAAAGCCAGGAAGATTGATGATCGTAAACTCGGGCGTATGCTGTGTCGCCGGAGCGTCGTCGTCATTGATGAACATCGTACGCGCAAACAGAGAGTGCCAGGCCAGCTCGGTGATGATGCGGACGGGCAGGCGATATCGCGGATCGGCGCCGGCGAAAGTGTCCTGCACGAAAAGGTCACGCCCGGAGGTGTAAGCCATCATCCGGTCGCGCAGAGCATTGAATTTCTCTTGCGGAAATTCTTTGTTGACCTCGCCCCACCAGACTTTATCCTCGCTGTTGCCCTCGCGCACGATCGCTTTATCTTTGGCGGCGCGCCCGGTGTGTTCGCCCGTATCGACGACGAGCGCTCCGTGCGCGGAGATGATGCCTTCCTGGCGACGTGCGACTTCTTCGTAGAGTTCGGGTGCAGTGAGGTTCCAGTAGACCGTGTTAGCCTGCGTGATGCCGTAGGATTCCAATCCAGTACGCTTGCGTCCCTTTTCCTGCATAATACGCTCCTTAAAATTTATCGCTTGAGCAGAATTAACCGGCGGCAAAGAGAGACAGCCATCGCGCGAGCAAAAATTTTCGCGCCCGCCTCACTTCGAATACTTGAAAACATTATGCCTTGGTGATGTGCTGACGCGCCAGTTCGCGCACCGCGACGGCTAAATCGCGCGCGGCCCGCTCCAGGCGATCAGCGCAGGCTTCGAGTTCTTTAAAATCGCCCTGCGAACGCCCAGCGACGGCTGCCAGCGCAGCGGCGATCTGCGCGTGAAGTCGTTCGGCGGCCGCCTCTGTTTCCTGTTCGGCGCGCGACAATTGCGGTGCTGATGGTGAAGATTTACGTTCCGTGCTCACAAACCATAATCGACAGGGTGAACGCTCGTATCTCTCGCCCGATGCCCACCCGTGTCGCCTCAGTCTACAGAAGCGCTCATCCGCCCGCGCTTCGATAAGATTACAAAATGGATTCGTATACCAAATCTCTTACATCAAGAGGTGCGTCTGAATCAAGCGAGGCTTCTTTGTCGTTGGGGCGCCTGCCGTCTCTTCTCGATTCGTTCTGCCCCGTGCCCGCTCAATCTTTCCACCGCCCGTGCCCGAATGGCGTCGGATTTAAAAACGAGTTGAGGGGAAGACCACCTCGTTTTGGCAGGCGCCGCGCGCGATGTCTCACGCGGATCGGACGAGCGATGAACTTTTTCGCCTAGCGAACATCGAGGAGTTCAACGAAGTGGCGCGGTTTTCTTGAGGTAAGC
>JANOGZ010000169.1:0-1716 GCA_031406255.1 Pyrinomonadaceae bacterium
GCGAACAGATTCAGCGGCAGCTTGTTCGGCCTCTTCCGTGACGACAAGTTCGACTCGCGTAATGCTTTCGATTTCAATCCGCAGGGCAAGTCGCCGTTCAGCCGGCAGCAGTACGGAGGCTCGCTCGGCGGCCCGATCCAGCAGGACAAGACTTTTTTCTTCACCTCGCTCGAAAGGTTCAGCCAGGACGAGACGACTTTCGTCAATCTCCTCAACGACCCTAGTGTCTTCGGGATCACCCCCTCACAGACCGCGCTCTTTAACGCTCTAGCCGGAACGCCCTTCGCCGCGCTCGCGACCGGATTGCGCGGAACTCTAACGACCACGAATGCCAACTTCCCGCGGACCGTGCAGCTGTTTAATCAGGCGAGCGGGCAGTTTCCCTTCGAATCAAGCCAGACGACGTTTACCGCTCGCATCGACCACAACTTCAGCGAGCGGGACAACGCTTACCTGCGCTTCAATCTCAACAAGTCGAAGTTTGAGAATCAGGCGGCGGGCGCGCTCACGGCCGTCTCGCGCGGCCGCACGCTGGACACCTTCAACGGCGGCGTGCTGTTTTCCGAAAATCACCAGTTCAGCAACAGCACCGTCAACGAGTTGAAACTCCAGTACAGTTATCTGGATTTCGATGTCATTCCGAATGAGGCGGTCGGCCCCGAGTTTAACATCGAGGGATTCGGCTTCTTCGGGCGCGACATCTTCCTGCCGTCCGCCACCATCCAGCGCCAGTACGACATTCTCGACAACGTCTCGCACATCGCCGGGAACCACACCCTCAAATTCGGCGGGTCGTTCTTTGCCACCGACGTGTCGTCCGCCAACCAGACATTCTTCGGCGGGCGGTTCAATTTCGGCGCGGCGATCCCGCTGCAAAACATCGTCCCGGCGGCGGTGCTCCCGAACCTGCGGGCTTTCCTGACCGCGAACAATCCGGGCCTACTGCCCGCGCTGACCACGCCGATCAACGCCCTGCAGGCATTTAACCTCAACCTACCGATCGTCTATCAACAGGGCTTCGGCACCGCTGAAGTCAACTCGTTTACGTACCGGTACGCGCTCTACGGCCAGGACACCTGGAAGGTGCGCCCGAACCTCACCTTCAGTTACGGGCTGCGGTATTCGATCAGCGACGAACCGTTCAACATGCCGCTCGACAAGAACGACTTCCAGCCGCGCGCCGGCTTTTCGTGGGACCCGTTCAAGGACGGCAGGACCGTGATTCGCGGCGGCGCCGGCATCTTTTCGGGCTACACGATCTATTCTGTTCCGAACGTCACCAAGACCCTGAGCGGTATCCCCGGCGACCCGATCAACATCGTGCTCGCCACCGCCACCTCCGGCGCGCTCGGACTGCCTTCTTCGTTCGCCGTCTACCAGACTCTCCTCGCGCAGGGGGTGATCGGTACGCGCACGATCACGGCGGCCGACCTGGCCCAGTTTAATGTGACGCCGAGACCCGGCGCGCCGCTCGAAGTACGCTTCCGCACCGAGCCGAACTATGAGACGCCGACCACGTACCAGGCCAGCCTGGGGGCGCAGCGAGATTTGGGAGCGGGCCTTTCGCTCGACGTCAGCTATCTCTTTACACGCGGACTGCATCTGACGCGTAACCGCGACATCAACCAGTTCAAGGCGACGGGGCCGATCAGCCCGTTCACCAGGTTCGACCCGATCTGGTACGCCGCCTGGGCGTACTCCGCCTCGCTCATCCCG
>JANOGZ010000172.1:0-1744 GCA_031406255.1 Pyrinomonadaceae bacterium
AAGCGCTACCGCAGCCTTCTCCGGATCCGATCGCGAAGGGCAGTGCTTCCTCACGCAAATGAAAGTCTCCCGCTTCGCTACGCATGCTATAGTGAGGCCTGATCTTCGTTGAAATCCTTTGCATGCTCAGTGCACAGGACAATTTAAGGAGGAAGGGAAGACATGCCAGCTAGAAAGGCGAGTAAGAAGTCACAGACTTCTCGAACCGGCGGCTCCAGGAGTTCGGCTAAAAAGAGCGCCTCGACGGCGAAGAAAGCGACAAAGAAAAAGGCGGCGAAGAAGACGGCCGCGCGCGCTGGCGGTAAGCGGGCGACCAGTAAAAAAGGTGGCGCCGGGAAAGCTACTTCAAAGGGCGGAGCTAAGAAGGCGGCCTCCAAGAAACAGACGACTTCGCGCGCCGGAGGCCGGAAGGGCGGAGGAAGCAAGAAGAAAGCTTCCAAGAGGAGAGCGTCTCCCGGCATCGCCAGCAAAGCTAAACGGGCCATTGGTAATGTGCTCGTCGGAGCGGTGGGCGGCGCCGTAACTGGCGCGGTGAAGGGGGCGATCACGTCGCTGAAAGATGAGACGGGCGTCAAACAGGAAGATGAAAGCGGCACCGGCAGCAAGTGAACGGATCGCTGCCTGACGGACGAGTCGACCGGACAATTGCGCTAACGGGGCCGCCGCTTCCGCGGAAGCGGCGGCCCCGTTCTTTGACCCGAAAGCGCCAAAACTTATGCGATATTTGAGTCAGCCGGTAGATGTTGGGCCAGCAGCTTTTGCGTCAGACCGCAGTCGCCTGGGCGATTTCTGAGACGGCCCGCCTAGTTTTGATTGGTTTGCAGAAGACGCTGAATAGCCTCGAGCAGCTTGTCGATATCGGGCTTGGCGACATACTCCTGCGCGCCAGCTTCCAACGCCTCTTCCCGATCAGAGCCGTGGGCGTCCCCCGAGTAGAATAAAATCGGAGTGGCGGGGTCAATCTCACGAATCGTGCGGCACAATTCAATGCCCGATCCATGCTCGAACCGTTTATCCAGGATGTATAAATTGAACTGATCGTTCTCGGCGAGGCGCAGCGCGTTGCCGATGCTGTCTGCCGTGGTCGCTTCGTACTCGTATTGCCCCAGCAGGGCGGTGAGCATAAAACAAGTATCTTCATTATCGTCTACACAGAGAATACGCCGTTTTGTGGGAGGCATCGAGAATACTCCTACTAAGGCGCAGGTAAACGACTTGCGCGACGACGAGAGTCTATCCTGATTCTGGTGTCGAAGCTACTCAAACTCGGGAGTCAAGCCGCGCCTGACTTTTGAATCAAAGCAGGGTCGCCGGTCAAAGCCGCCAACCCCTCTATTATTGCCACGCTGTCAGCGGATTATTCATCAGGAAATGACGAAGCTTTTGGAAACACGCGAGCAATGAGAATTTTTGTAGTCGTACCGGGGATGGTCACAAGCGAGAGCGTATCGAAGCGCTCCGTACATCTTATGTTCTCGCTGATACATCTTATTTTCAAGCCCCCTGCTAGTTGAATGAACCACTCGCCCGGACGTTTGCTCCGGACGATTCGGCAGACTGTCTTTGAACAGGTGAATCAGGACCGGGTTTGGAAGCCTCTAAGCCTCCGACCATGGGAGAAGTGTCCGATGTCACAGACGCGCCTGACGACCACAGCAGTGGTCACGCTAAACTCAACTGCTTTAGCCAGTACCGGCACATTTGTGCCCGATGAAATAGGCGGATCAGGCCGTCTCAGGTCGGC
>JANOGZ010000220.1:0-1958 GCA_031406255.1 Pyrinomonadaceae bacterium
CTGGTCGTTCTGTTCGATGATTATGCGCTGGTTGTCGAGCCTTACGTGGGTGGTCGCGGGGCCAAGCCGACGATCAACAAGATCAGAGAGATGGCGCCCGGCAAGCCGATCAAATACATCGTGGCGACGCACCATCACGACGATCACACGGGCGGCCTTCGCAGTTATGTGGCCGAAGGCATTACCATCGTTACCACTCCGCGTAATCAACGCTACTTTGAAGTGATGGCGACGGGAAATTTCACCGTCAATCCCGATGACCAGTCGAGAAATCCGCGGCAGTCTCTCTTTGAATTTGTGCAGAACAAAAAGCGGGTGTTCACTGACGGCAAACAGACCGTCGAGATCATCGACATCGGGCCGAGCCCGCATGCCGACGAAATGCTGATCGTCTATGTGCCGAAAGAAAAGCTCGTCTTTCAGGGAGATCTGCTCAACCTTCCGGCCAGCGGCAAGTTCCTGCCTTCGGCTATCAACGACACCACCGTTCACTTCGTCGAGGCGATTGATCGTTTAGGGCTCGATGTGAAGCGAATCGCCGCCGTGCATGGGCCAACGGCCACGATGGAAGAACTGCGCGAGGCGGTTAATAAAAAGCGCACGGCGAAGTGACGTTTCAGCGTTGAGGCGCTGCCCGCGCGGGCTTCCGACACAGGTCTTTATGCCTGCGGTGCGATGAGGGCTTTGACGACTTTACCTGATGCCACGTCCGCCAGCGCCTCATTCGCCTGGCCGAGGCGGTAACGATCAAGTTTTATCAACGACCAGGGGGCAGAGCGCAGCGGATCGGCCATGATCTGCGCGCCACGGTAAAAGTGCGAAAAGTCTGAGCCCCAGCAGCCACGTACGTCGAGGTGCTTCTTATTCAGATCGAGATGCGGGTTAAAAGATGCTTCGCCGTGGTCGGTGTACTGCCCGACGATGCAGACGCGGCCCGCATTGCGGGTGTAGCGCAGAGCCTGGGCGACAGCCGCGGGCGCGCCGGTCGCTTCGATGGTGACGTCTGCCCCGCGCCCGTTCGTTTGTTCGAGAACCCAGCTCTCGCGAGCTTGCTCATCATGCGTCTCGATGCTGAGCGTGGCGGCAGCCCCCAGCCTGCTCGCGTTGTCGAGTCTTTGTGCGGGTGCGCCGATGCACAGAACCCGCAGCGCTCCGCGCATCAGGGCGAAGATAATAGCCGATAGCCCCACCGGACCGCTGCCGAGTATGAGGACCGTGTCGCCGATGGATATGTCGGCACGTTCCACGGCATGGAGCGCCGTCGGCAATGCGCAACCGCCTGCCATGAATCTTTCAAACTCGACATCGTCGAGGCGGATGCACCGCGTGTTCGGCTTGAGGTATATCTTTTGCGCCCATCCGCCGCATAGCCCGTCGGCCAGTCCGTAAGTGATGCCATACACTTTTCGATGAGGGCAGCGCGTCGTCGCCCTGGCGACGAGGCAGTACCAGCAAGCATTGCAGGTATTGTGAACATCCAGGAATGTCACCGGATCACCCTCAGCGAATGGCTTGCCTTCGACATCCAGTAATCGTCCGCGAATCTTACCGAGCCGCCCGACCGAGACGTGGCCCGGGATGAGTGGATACGGCACGCCCGCCAGTCGGCCCTGATGCAGGTACACATCAGTTCCACAGACCTCGCTCAATTCGACATCGAGCAAAGCCGAATCAGGCTCTAATTCAGGCTCTGAAATCTCACGCAACTCGATCGCCGCGTTCGGCTCAGGTATTAATCCGACCAGCACTTTAGTCATGCGGCTCCACCCTCCAGCTTTGGATTGGATCTCTGTGTATAAACATCGCTGATCAAGCTTCTGAAAAAGATTGGTGAGCCAGCCGGCACCCATCATAAAAGGTCAACTCGTTGATGTACAGCGGTTTGTGTCGTTGACGAAGAACTTCGTTGACACTGACGAAGGGTTTCGTCATACTGCGGTCAAATGGACAGTTGAGAA
>JANOGZ010000221.1:0-1941 GCA_031406255.1 Pyrinomonadaceae bacterium
TATCACACATGATCAGAAAAGAGTCACACATTAGGTTTAAATATTACCTGAGACAAGAGCTTTGCAAGCCCGACCAATCTAAGGGCGTGTTTGAGACTCTTCAACTTCTTTCGGTGCGCTCGTCTAAGACCTTGAGAGCGCACGGTCGGAAATCGCATAGCGAGAATATCCTTTAGACCCTTTCAGTTGGGAGACCGCTGTCGGAGTGGTTTTCAACTTAATACTTGAGTTTAATAGTGTTGTCCTGTTATAGTCCTATGTGTCAAGACGCGCCGGCGACCGTTCAGGCGCGCTTCCACGCGAGAACATCCTGTTTGCTTCCTTATAAAATTGTAGCTGTCGATGACGAAATCTGCTGCCAACAAAGCTATAGCAAAAGATGCGGAAGATGGGCAGGCTGAAGCTGGCGACCGCAGAATGACCCTTCTTATCATCGAGGATGATGAAAACATTCTAACCGCAATCAACGAGTACTTCGCGCGCGCCGGATACGACATCCAAACAGCGGAAGATGGACTGGCCGGGGTGCAGGCCGCATTACAGAACCGACCCGACGCGATCGTACTCGATCTGATGCTTCCGAAAATGGACGGGCTTGCCGTTTGCCGGGAACTGCGCGAGAAGGCTCCTTACATTCCAATCCTGATGCTGACAGCTAAGGATGATGTGGTTGACAAAGTGCTTGGCTTGGAGATGGGCGCCGACGACTATATCACCAAGCCCTTTAGCTTACGCGAGCTTGAGGCTCGCATTAAAAGTGTGTTGCGGCGTGTGCGCGCCGCCACCCGGACCGAAGGGACCGGCGAAGAAGCACCGATCGTGCGCGGCCGACTACGCATTGATCCGGCGAAACGTGAGGTGAGTGTGGGCGACCGACAGGTAGAGCTTACACCCAAGGAGTTTGAACTACTGCGGCTGTTTGCTTCCAACCCGGGCCGCGTCTTTCCGCGTAAATACCTTCTGGAGAAAATTTGGGATTACTCTTATGAAGGTTATGACCGCACTATTGATTCGCATATTAACCGACTGCGCGCAAAGATCGAGGATAACCCTGAGAATCCCCAGATGGTCTTAACCGTATGGGGCATCGGTTATAAATTCAGCGATGAGCGCTAATTGCTTTTGATTCTTCTTGCCCCGAAACTACCGCGTCCACTTCACGGACGAAAACAAAACCCCCGCTCGTTGAGCGTCTGACATCAACTTCAGAGCGCGCGAGAAAAGATCATCTAGCCTCTCGTGCGTATCACCAACATAGGGTTGCTCCCGCCCGCCACTAAAGCCATGAATAAAGTTACGCCGCCTTCACGCTTTGTCGCCAATTTGAAAGCGATACGAAATCCGTCAGCGCGCGCCACCAAATTCGTCCGTCTCGGTTTCGGCGTCGCGCTTGGCGCAAGCATCGCGCTGTCTCCGTCGACCACGCCGCGCGCTCAACGTGTCAAGGAATCTCCCATCAAAGTAACAGAGGTCGCTTCGCGCACGACGGGGAAGGGCACCGTTGTTTCGATTTCTGCCGATGGGCCTCTCACCCGCGCACAGACATGGCAGGATGAAGAAGGCTTTCACATTGTTCTGAATAAAGGGGTGGCGGCATTCAAAAACGGCGCGGGTAAGGGCGTCAAGGTGCGGCCCGTCGGCAATTCTCTGGAATTAGTCGTACCGGTCAGGCCCGGCAGCAGCGTAACGGTACAACCGCGCTTTAATCGTCTTAATCTGGTGGTGGATGGAAGTCTTGATGCAGGGCAGGACGCGGCGAGCAGTGAGACTACGGCACAGGCTCCACGTGGTGGAGCGCGAAGCGGCCGCCAACAGGCAACTGTTGAACGTCCGCAAAGCGCCACGCTTAAGCGCCGCGCCGCGCCGAACGTTTCGGCAGGGGGAACCGTTCTTTCAATCAAGCCAGAACCAACAGCGGCATCTCCCGCCAAGCCTTCTAAC
>JANOGZ010000290.1:0-2158 GCA_031406255.1 Pyrinomonadaceae bacterium
TGGTCGCCGCGATCACGCGCACGTCCACCTGCTTCTCCTGGACGCCGCCCACGCGCCGAAATTTTTTCTGTTCCAGAACGTGCAGCAGCTTGGCCTGAATCGAAGGCTCAATCTCCGCGATCTCGTCGAAGAAGATGGTCCCTTCGTGGGCCAGTTCGAGGAGCCCCGTCTTTTTTGTCACCGCGCCGGTGAACGCGCCCTTCTCATGGCCGAAGAGTTCGGACTCCAGCAGGTCGTGGCTGAGACCCGCGCAATTGATCGTCACGAAAGGCTTCGCGTGGCGCTCGCTCAACCGGTGGATGAGATGCGCAACCATCCCCTTGCCAGTGCCCGTTTCGCCCTGCAGCAGCACGGTTGTGTCAGAAGGAGCGAGCCGCTCGATCGTGTGATGGAGGCGGATGGTCGTTTCGCTCCGGCCAATAAAATATTCGGCGGCCACACGTTCCTCTGCCAGTCCGATGAGAAGACGCTCGCGCCGGACACGGCTCTGTTCGAGAGTGCGAGCGATCAGAATAAGAAAGCTATCAGTGTCGGGCGGCTTGGTGAGGAAATTCTCCGCGCCGTTTTTAAGCGCGCGGATGGCCGTCTCGATTGTGCCGTGAGCGGTGAGGATGATCACGGGCACGTTATCGTCAATGGCCTTGATGCGCGGCAGCAGTTCGAGCCCGTCCGTATCCGGAAGACGCAGATCCAGCAGAATCAACTGCGGTGCATTCGCGGTGAGAAGCGCGAGCGCCTGTTGCCCATCTTCGGCTTCCATCACGCGATAGCCTTCCGCCTCAAGTAGACTGCGCAAACCGAAGCGCACGGACGGCTGGTCGTCGATGATGAGAATGTTCGACTTGCTACTGGGCATACCCGTTATGCTCTACCGGCAAGTTGATGGTGAATGTCGTGCCCGTGCCCTGCGCGGAACGCGCCTTGATCGCACCGCCATGATCGTGAATCGTCTTTCGTACGATCGCCAGACCGAGCCCCGTGCCGGTCGTCCGGGTGGTAAAGAATGGCTCAAAAATCTTGGGCAAATTATCGGGAGCAATGCCGGCCCCGTCATCGCTGATTTCAACCCGAATCTCTTCGGCGCCGCCGGGACTGAGAGCCTGGCCATTCGGCGCAGTAGAGACGGTGATCTTAATGTGACCGCCCGGCCCCGTGTGATGCAGGGCGTTGTTCAGCAGATTGGCGAAGACACCGTGCATCTTGCGCCGGTCGAGACGCAGGCCGGGCAGGTTGGCGGGATACTCAAAGTCCAGCGCGACGCCCTTCGCCTCGGCCTGGCGGCTCCACTCGCCGATGACTTCGCGGACCACGTCGCGGATGTCCGCCGGGTGATTATCAGGTCTGCTCGGACAGCTGTGTTCGAGCAGCTCTTCCATCAACCGGTTGAGGTGATCGGCCTCGGTCATGATCACGTCAATGAAGGGCTGCACAGCCTCTCTATTATTCAGCCGTCTCGCCAGCGCGCTCAACGTGGTGGTGATGCCGCACAGGGGGTTGCGAACCTCATGGGCGACGCCCGCCACCAGTTCGCCGACAACCGCCAACTGCCTGGAGATGATGAGCTGCTCCGAGAGCCGCTTCTGCTCGGTGACATCCCTGATGATACCCAGATAGTATGGCTCATGGTCTCCGGCATCATCCGTGACGGCGCGGATGCTGATCCGTGCCGGAACGCTCTCGCCGGACCGCCGGCGCATTTCACACTCGACATCAAGCACTCGTCCGCGCGCCTCTACTTCTTTCAACAATCGTGCGCTGACCGAACGATCGACAAAAAAATCCTGGATGACGTTTGTGTCGATCAACTCCTCCGGCCCCCTGTAGCCGAGCATGGCGGCGAGCGCCGGATTGACCGTGACGAGTTTGCCGTCCGGCGTACTGCGGTAAAGACCGTCCAACGTGCTCTCGAAAATCTGACGATAACGCTCTTCGGATTCCCTGACCTGCTCGAAGAGTTGCGCGTTGACGATCAGGTGCGCGGCCTGCGACGCGAAGATCGTCACCAGGCGCTTATCATCCTCGACGAAGCCCCCCGCTTTGTTCATCACCTCGATTGTTCCAAGTGTGTGCGCGCCTGCCTGAAGCGGGACAGCCAGTATCGCGCTGGCGCCCAGCAGTTCGGCGGCGGGCTTGCTGATCAAAGGGTCGGCGGCGATGT
>JANOGZ010001140.1:0-3864 GCA_031406255.1 Pyrinomonadaceae bacterium
GTGACCAGGGCGTTACCGCACCGAAGATACTTTTTGAGGTGATGAGTGTCAGTGCCTGGATTAGAATGGCGTCCCGTACGGGAATCGAACCCGTGTTACCGCCGTGAAAGGGCGGTGTCCTAGGCCGCTAGACGAACGGGACGTGCTCTACTTATGATAAGCAAGATAAGTTACCGTACAGCATAACGAGTGTCAACCACGCAGCCTTGAAGGATAGCGTCGCCCCTGCGCTTCGATATTATCAGCGGACAGAATGTGGCGCCTGGCGCCCCCACGCTGACGATATTAGGAGGGAAACCCACAGGTTCAAGCAGGGATATGAAAAAAGGTTTCTGGCGCGACCCTCCCGCGCACGCTTTTACGATGGAACACGCATCTTTCTGCTGATGACGCGCATCGCAGGGAAAGCGCGCGCGGGCGCGCTTCCGAGACCTTCCATATTATCTCGGCGCGCGTGTCAGGACATTCGTTTCGGACAGTTGGCGGGTGTCGGAGAAATTGACAGAGGAAGTGCGAGCGAATCAGCATATGAATCACTTTATTTCCGTGGAGGCCGTATGACCTTAAAGCGTTTGATCTGTTCCGGCTCGCTTTCTCTCCTGATCTTTTCCGCCGTCGCCGCGCAACAAGCGCCCGTCACTACGGGACGCGTCGGCGTGGCGACCGAGCCTTCGGCGGATGAATCGCCAGAAGCGCAACAAGCGCTTGAGAAAAGAGCGCTGGCTTTGCTCGAAGAGGTGGTGGCGGAAACGCCTTCGCTCCGGCTCGCCGAAAACCGCATCCGCATTCAAACAATAGCCGCGAATCTTCTCTGGACACACGATGAGGAGCGCGCCCGCGCGCTTTTCAGGGAAGCGACGAATGGTCTTAACATGATCATGAGCGGCGTGGAGATGAGCGATCCGCAGCAGGCGGAGATGGCGCAGCAGATCGCCACGCAGTTGCGCCATGAATTGCTGCAGATGGTGGCGCCGCGTGATCCTAAACTGGCGCTTGAATTCCTGCGCGCCACGCGCCAGCAGCAGCCCGCTTCACGTAATAATCCGAGATATAACCCGCCGGATCAGGAACTCGCGCTGGAAGTGAATCTGGCGAACCAAATCGCGGCGAAAGATCCCCAGCAGGCGCTGCAAATGGCCGAAGAGAGTCTGGCCAAGGGGGTATCGCCGGAATTGATCGGTCTGCTTAATCAGCTTCAGGCGAAAGATCGTGCCGGGGCGGCCAAGCTGACTAATAACATCATCAAAAAACTTCGGCCCGAGCTTCTCACAAAAGATCAGGGCGCCGCCGCCGTGGCCGCCAATCTCCTGCGCATGACGCGTCAGCGCGAGACGGTCAACGCGTCGAGCGAGCTCCCGGTACAGGGCCGTGGGGGCGAGCATTTAAGTCTGGTCGGCGGGATGGTGATAGATGAACAGGCGCGGCGTGAATTGATCGATTCGGTAGTCGCCGCCTCGACAAGCGCGCCGGCCGGTCGGATGGAGGTGGGCAGTACGCAGATGCTTCTGATGGCGCTGCAGGAGATGATGCCGGAGGTCGAGAAGCACGCGCCGTTGCGGATCGACGCTCTTCGCCGCAAGCTCGCGGAGCTGAACCGGACGCAAGACCCGCAGACGAGAGCCTGGAGAGAATATGAAGGCTTGATGAATAACGGGACGGTCGAGGCCCTGCTCGATGCCGCGCCGAAAGCTCCGCCGGAAATGCGTGATCAGTTGTATAGCAATGCGGCGTGGAAAGCGTTGAATAAGGATGGGGATGGGCGCGCGCGGCAGATCATCACGGAGCATATCGCCAATCCGCAGCAGCGCGCGCAGATGTTGAAGGATATGGATCGGCAAATACTCTGGCGCGCCGCCGAACAGGGCAAAATCGAAGAAGCGCGGCGGCTGTTCGCGACCATCAGTCCTGATGAGCGATTGATGATGATCGTGCAGCTGGCTTCAGCGGCGGCGCAGCGGGGCGATGAAAAGGTCGCGCGCCAGCTTCTCGAAGAGGCGCGCGACCAAACGGGCGGGCGGGCCGAAAACTACGGTCAGTTCTCCGCGCAGCTGCAAATCGCACGCGCCTACGCGACGCTTGATCCGGCGCGGAGCTTCGAAATTATCGAAGCGGCGATCGACCGGCTCAATGAACTCATCACCGCCGCGGCCGTCCTCAATGGTTTCGCCCAGGACTCGTTTAAAGACGGTGAGCTACGGCCGCAGGGCGGATACATGTGGAATGAGTTGATTCAAAACTGCGCCGCGAGCCTGGCCGTCCTGGCCCACACCGATTTTGATCGCGCGCTCTCTTCGGTCGCCAGATTTCAGCGCGGCGATGCGCGTCTGCTGGCACGCCTCTGGATCGCGCAGGGCATGCTGTCAGACCAGGCGGCGCTGGAGAAAGATTTTCGCAGAGGACGCCCCCTTCGCGGGAGGAGAGGCGCCAGAGCCATCAATATTCGCTGAAGATTTAAAGATACGGAGAGCCCCCGTGTTAAGGACGGGGCGAAACATAGCCGGTGGACGAAAGAACAGGCTGCCCGTCGGTTACTCCTTATCGGGCTTCGCGCCTCGCGCCTGAAAAACCAGGAAGTAATCCATCCCATCAGGTTTGACAAAATCGTATTCCTCAACCATCGCGAAGCCGGCGCGCGCGGCCTCTTTAATGACCATCTCACGGTCGATGCCGTGGTCATCGCCCTTGCCGTTGCGGTCAATGATGCCGAGTCGCGCTCCGGCGCGCATCGCCTGGCGAAGGCGCGCCAGTAAACGGATCGGCTGCCCCACTTCGTGGTAAGTCTTGAGGAGCAATACGGCGTCAACGCTTTGCGCGGGCAGCAGCGGGTCGTCTTCTTTCCCCAGAACAGTGCGAATATTCGAGAGATTTTCTTTCGCCGCTCGATCCTCGATGTACTTGATATAGTCGCGGTTGATTTCAACGGCATAGATGGCGCCGCTCGTCCCGACGCGCCGCGCCGCGCGCACCGTGAACCAGCCGGAACCGGCCCCAATATCGGCTACGCTCGATCCCTCCTTGATTCCCAGGACATCCATCACGCGCCCGATCTGTAGCTTCTCATCTCGCTTTCGATCTTCAAAGATCGAAAGGTCTCCGGTATAAGGCTCGCTCGTCGGGCGGTCAAGAGCCTCGGCTTCCTGGCGCCCCGGCGTGGCGGACGCGGCTGGCGAGGGGGTTGCTCCGGGCGCGCGTTTCGCTTTCTGCGTGGCGATAACCGAACAACCGGCCAGCGCACAGGCCATCGCGACGAGAAGCATGCCGCGCCAGATAACTGATAATTGGTGTCGCATACTAATCTTCACGGACCTTTTCGATAATCATTTAACGATCAGGGCGTGCGCGGCGCGCTCGCTGACACGGCCGATGATGCTGGCGTCAGCATAAACTTCACGCAGGCGCGCGAGAAGACCGTCGGCGCGCGCGCCCGCAATCGAAATCAGCATGCCGCCCGCCGTCTGCGGATCATAAAGCAGGCTCGTCAGTTCTTTACTTACCTCGGGGCTGAGTGCGATGTGATCGCCAACATACTGGCGATTGGTTTTATCGCCGCTGGTGAGCAAGCCCTGCGCGGCCAACTCGAGCGCGCCGGCGATCAAGGGCACCCGCGCCGCCTCGATCTCCAGCGTCACCTGGCTGGCGCGCGCCATCTCCCAGGCGTGACCCAGAAGGGCGAATCCGGTGATGTCGGTCGCGCCCCGCACCTCGAAGTCACGCATTATCGCGGCCGCCTCGCGTCCGGCGTGGAGCATCGTCGCCAGCGATGCTTCGATCACAGCGCGCTCCGCCTTCTCGAACTTGATGGCGGTTGAAATCACCCCGGTGCCGAGCGGCTTGGTGAGAATGAGCGCGTCACCGGCGCGCGCG
>JANOGZ010000358.1:0-3573 GCA_031406255.1 Pyrinomonadaceae bacterium
TTCCGCGCGCCGCTCGCGACGGGCGCGGCCCTTTTCGCGCGCGCGGATTACAAATACGTCGCGGCGGAAGCGGCCGAAGAAACGCTGTGGCTGCTTGGAAGGGGCGGGCTGCGGAAATTTGATGATCTCGACGCGCGCGCGCCGCGCCAGGCGTAGCGCGCGTTCGCGAGCGGCGGCGACAACGTGATGCGCCATGGCTGGGCGCCAGCGGCCAACTATCTTCTGATTGATTGTGGGCCACACGGCGCGCTCAACTGCGGCCACGCGCACGCCGACGCGCTCGCTCTCGATCTGGCCGCGCGCGGGCGCACGCTGCTCGTTGACCCGGGCACGTATACTTATACGGGTTCATCCGAGATGCGCGACCTCTTCCGCTCCACCGCGGCGCACAACACGCTCGCCGTCGACGGGGAGTCTTCATCCGTTTCCGAAGGGCCTTTTTCGTGGAAGCAGACGGCCCGCGCGCGTGCGCGCACCTGGATCACACACCGCCGCTTCGATTTCTTCGAGGGCGAGCAGGATGGCTACACGCGGCTCGCCGCGCCCCTGACGCAGACGCGAAGCATTTTGTTTCTCAAAAACGACTACTGGATCATGCGCGATAGCGTGGCGACGGAGGGCGGGCATCGCTGTGACCTGAATTTTCATTTTGCGCCCGACGCGCGACCCCGGATGGCGGTCGAGGGAGAAGCGTCCGAAGCGAGCGTAGCCGCCGTACGTGAGCGCAGCGCGCGGTTGCCGGGACTCGAAATTTTCGTCTGTACTGAGGGTGGCCAGTGGCGCACCGAAGAGTCGTGGGTCTCGCGCTGTTATGGCGAGCGAGCGGCCGCTCCGGTCAGCATTTTCTCGAAGAAGATCGAACGCGCGGAGCAGTTCGTGACATTCCTCGTGCCGCGCCGCGCGGACGACGAAAATGCGCGTGTGATCGCGCGCGAAGCGGTCGGCGGGCGCTCGTTTGACGTGTTCGGGGCGGGCAGCGGGCGCGACTGTGTGCTTCTTGCGGGCGACGGCGGTTTCGTCGAGACGGCGCGGCTCGCCTCTGATTTTGCCTGGGGTTGGGCGCGCTTCGCGCGTGAGGATGCGGACGCGCCGCCGGATGAAATGCTGCTGATCGGCGGGCGCCTGTTTCGCTCTGACGGGGTGGAGGTTTTCAAGAGCGCGGAGCGGGCCGGTTACGTGTTCACGCGGCGCACGGGGCGCGAGTTGCATGTGGAGACAGACGCCGGTGGGGAATTCGCCGTCGCGCCGCTCGGGGCCACCGCAGTGATCCTCAACGGCGAGAGGCACCCTGTGGAGAAGGATGCCGCGCTGCGTTTCATCAATAATCGTGTGGTGAGCGGGGATGCCGCTACTGATAAGGCGCGCACCATCGGCGCGGAGACACTGATCGAACGCTAGGGCGCATTATCTATGTGTGGAATTAACGGAATAGCTTTATCGAGCCGGGCGCGGGGCATCGTCGACGCGCGCACGCTGGGGGACATGCGCGATGTGCTGACGCATCGGGGGCCGGATGATGAGGGACTCTTCATTGAAGGTCCGATCGGGCTCGGCCATCGCCGCCTGAGCATCGTTGATGTCGCGGGCGGCCACCAGCCGATGACGAATGAAGACGGCTCGCTCCAGATCGTCTATAACGGCGAAATCTATAACCACGCGGATTTCCGCGCGGGCCTCGAAGCGCGCGGACACGTCTACCGCACGCATTGCGACACGGAGACGATCCTTCATCTCTACGAGGAAGAGGGCGCGCGCGTCGTCGAGCAGCTACGCGGGATGTTCGCATTTGCGATCTGGGATCGACGCCGAAAGGAATTATTCATCGCGCGCGACCGCCTCGGCGTCAAACCGCTTTATTACGTGCACACGGCCGAAGGCTCGCTCTATTTCGCCTCGGAGATCAAGGCGCTGCTCGCGGCGCGCGCCGTCCGGGCCGAGCTGAATCTGCCGGCGCTGCCGGATTATCTGGCGAATCACGCCACTTCCGGCGAGGAGACGCTGTTTTGCGGCGTCAGGCGCCTGCTTCCCGGTCATACCCTGTTGTGGCGCGACGGTCACGTGACGATCGAGAAATACTGGGATGTGCACTACGCTCCGGAAGAAGACGCGCGTCGCCGCGACAGCGATTACATCGCCGAATGGACCGAGCTTTTCCGCACTTCGGTGCGCCTGCGACTGATGGCGGATGTGCCGCTCGGCATGTTTCTCTCGGGCGGGATCGATTCCTCGGCCATCGCCGCCGTGATGAGCGGGATGGTGGATGAGCCGATCAAGACCTTCTCGGTCGCCTTCGCGGAGCGCGAAGCGAACGAGTTGGAGTATGCGCGAATCGTGGCGCGCGCTTACCGGACGGATCATCACGAGATCATCGTCAGGCCGGAGGATTTCTTCGCTGCTTTGCCGAAACTCGTCTGGCATGAGGACGAGCCGCTCGCGCATCCTTCGAGCGTCGCCCTCTACTTCGTTTCCGAGCTCGCCGCGCGACACGTCAAGGTGGTGCTCACGGGCGAAGGCAGCGATGAGATGCTGGCCGGTTATGAGCGCTACTACAAGACCATCTATAACCTCGCGCTCGGCCCCACCTATCACAAACTCGTCGGCGCGCCGCTGCGGCGCGCGATCTCCCGTCGTATCGAGAACCTGCCCGCCGCCTCGAAGGTTCGGCACAAACTGCGGCGCACGTTTCTCTGCCTCCCGCCAGACATCGAGAGCATCTATTTCGACAACTTCGCGGTCTTCACGCGCGCGATGCAGGAGGGCCTGCTAACGGATGAAACGAAAGAGCGCGCCGGGGTGATTGACCCTTACGCGCGGATGCGCGGCTATTACGAAGAGTCGAATGCCGACACGCTGCTGAACCGCATGCTCTATGCGGATATGAAAACCTACCTGCACGAGCTGTTGATGAAACAGGATCAGATGAGCATGGCCGCGTCCATCGAGAGCCGCGTGCCGTTTCTCGACCACAAGCTGGTGGAATTCACGGCGCGCCTGCCGGAGCGGATGAAACTGCGCCGCGGCTGGACGACGAAATACATCCTGCGCCAGAGCATGCGTCATGTCCTGCCCGAACCGATCCTGAAGCGAAGCAAGATGGGTTTTCCCGTTCCCGTCGGCGCGTGGTTTCGCGGGCCGTTCCGCACGGTTATCGATGAGTATGTCCTGGGCGAGCGCGCCGCCGGCCGCGGGTTGTTCAACCACGATTTTGTGCGCCAGCTCGTCGCGCGGCACCAGTCGGGCGAGAATCACACGGAGCGTCTGTGGGCGCTCGTGAATTTCGAGATGTGGCTGCGCCGGTTCGTCGACGGCGAGGACGCCGGGGCATCACACATGGGCGCGCCGGCGGAAGCGCTGGCCTTATCGACGTAGGCTTCTTTCATCGGCCGTATCGCTTGCGGGGCGTGGCCGTTCGGCCCGACGAAAAGAGGAAAGCAGGTATCAAACGAAGTGCGCATACTCTGGCTCAAGACCGAATTGCTTCATCCCGTTGATAAGGGGGGGAAGATTCGTACCTATCACATGCTGAAAGAGCTGCGGCGCGAGCATCATATTACCTACCTGACGCTCGACGAC
>JANOGZ010000374.1:0-7963 GCA_031406255.1 Pyrinomonadaceae bacterium
CCCGCGAGCGGCCTGGAGCTAACCTCGCCGCGCTTGTAGCGGAGCGCCGATTCGAGCAGGCGCTCAAGCTCGGCGCGCGTCCAATCGGCGGTTGTCAGGAAATCTTTCGGCATGATCTTCAATGTGCGGCGTCAACAGCGGCGCGCGACAGGCCTTTGAACCAATCACATTTTCCCGAGCGCTTCCCCCAGCGCTTCGACGAACAAATCCGCTTCCTCGAGCTTCAGACAGAGCGGCGGAAGCAGCCTGAGCACACGCGCATCGCTCGCTGTGCCGGTGATGATGCGCCGCTCGAGCAGCGCCTTTTGCACCGCTGAAGCGACTTCATTATTAAACTCGACGCCGAGCAGGAGACCGCGACCGCGGATGCGCGCCACCTGCGGCAGGCGGGCGGCGGCGATCCGCGCGCGCAGATGTCGCTCGACCTGCCGCGCGTTCTCCAGCATCCGGTCGCTTTCGATCGCTTCGATCGTCGCGCAGACGGCGGCCATCGCCAGCATGCCGCCGCCGAAGGTCGTCCCCAGATCGTTTTCCTTGATATGCGCGGCGGTCTTCTCGCTCGTCAGGCACGCGCCGACAGGCACGCCGCTCCCGAGGGCTTTGGCGAGCGTGATGATATCGGGCACGACACCGTCGCCGGCCGCGCTTCCCGCGAAGAACCACTCGCCCGTCCGCCCGACGCCCGTTTGCACCTCGTCATAAATCAACAGGATGCCGCGCGCATCGCACAATTCGCGCAGCGCGCGATAAAAACCCGGTTCGGCCACACGCACGCCCGCCATCGACTGGATCGGCTCGAGCATGATGGCCGCGATTGTTTCATCGGCGAGCGCGGCGACCGCGTCGATTCGTCCGAATTCTGCCGACAGGTGACCCGGCACGTTCGGGCGTCCGAGCTCGCGATACTTCCCCAGAAACGTCGCGCTGATGGCATCGGCCGTCCGCCCGTGAAAACCGCCTGAAAAAGTTATGATGCGTTCCCTGCCCGTTTGCCGGCGCGCCATCCGCATCGCGTTTTCGTTCGCTTCTGTTCCGGAATTGCAGAAGAAGGCTTTCGTCAGGGGCGCGGGCGCACAACCGACCAATTTCTCCGCCGCCCGCGCGCGCACGCCCGAGTAGACGAGGTTCGAATAAAACAACAACTGCTCGGCCTGCTCCTTGAGCGCGGCGACGACGTGCGGGTGGCAGTGGCCCGTCGCCGCTACGGCGTGCCCGCCGTAAAGATCAAGGTACTTCTCACCCTCACTCGTCTCGATCCACGCGCCACGACCGCGCGCGGCGGCGAGCGGAAGCTTTTTGTAAGTGGCCAGCTGAAAGCGGTCCTCGCGCTCCGCCACTTCTTCAAATTTTGTCGATGTTTCGATCGTCATCACAATTCAGGTCGTCGAGTGTCAGACTTTCGGGTTCGGCCTGGAAGTAAGACCGCTATATCCTGGCCTCATGAGACCTTGAAAACTTTTAAGGATTGCTGCCCGTGAGCAGTAGCCCGGTCTTTTCGTCGAAGCCGAACATCAGATTCATGTTCTGCACGGCCTGCCCGGCGGCGCCTTTGACCAGATTATCGAGCGCGGAGAAGACGACCAGATGACGGCCGCGCGCCGCGACGCCGATGTCGCAAAAATTCGTCATCTTCACCCAGTTGATGTCGGGCGAGCCCTTGACGAGACGCACAAAGAAAGCGTCGCGGTAAAAATCAGCGAACATCTCGCGCGCTCCCTCGGCGGATAGTTCGCGCTTTGTTTCGATGTAAATCGAAGCGAAGATGCCGCGCGCGACGGGGAGCGAATGCGTCATAAAGACGAGATCGCTCGTCCAGTCGCCGGCGGCGCGCAATTCCTGTTCGATCTCGGGCACGTGCTGATGCGTGAAAGGCTTGTAAGCATAAAACGAGTTGACGCGCTGCGGATGGTGCGTGTTGACGGCCGCCTTCGCGCCCGAACCGGAAGAACCCGTCTTGGCATCCACGATCACGCGCCCGCTGATCACCCCGCCGGCGACCAGCGGCGCCAGTCCGAGCAGCGTCGCCGTCGCAAAACAACCGGGATTGCTGATCAGACGCGCGCGCGCGATCCGTTCACGATTCGTTTCCGTCAGGCCGTAGACGAACTCGCGCTGCACTTCCATGGCCGTGTGCTCGCGCCCGTAGTGCTGCTCGAAGGCGGCGCGGTCGGAGAGACGAAAATCGCCGGAGAGGTCAATCGCCTTGACGCCCGGCGGCAGGCGCGGCACGATCTCCAGCGCCTGACCGTGCGGCAGCGCCAGGAAGACGCAATCGAGACCGCCGAGAGCGGCCGTGACCTCGTCAGTCGCGGGCGCGAAACGAAGATCGGTCAACCCGTAGAGATTGCGATGCACTTCGCTGACGGCTCGACCGGCGTGCTCATTGGCCGTGACCAGCGATATTTCGGCATGCGGGTGAAAAAGCAGGAGGCGCAGAAGCTCCGCGCCGCCGTACCCTGATCCGCCGAGGATACCGACTCTGATTTTTGATTGTGGAGCGTCAGGCTTCGGGCTCATGATTTATCCGCGCTACATTTCGGAAGTGAGACAGTAAGCTGGCGGCTCCGCGCGTGAAGCTTCGAGCTTGAAACTCGAAAGTTTGCCTTTGACGACGCTGAAGAGCCGCGCGCCGTTCCTCTTGGCGTTTCCGGCGGGCACGCCGAATTCGCGCTCGACGTAGTCTTCACCCATCTGTGAATCGGTCACCGAACCGGCGATCAAATCCACCTGCAGGCCGCGCCGCCGGAACAACTCGATGCCGCCCCATGCGCCGACGTAATCCGACGCGCAGAAAATGATCGCCGCCGTCGCGTCGCGCAGTTCCGCATCATTAAAAATAGACTCGACCGAATAGCCGCCCAGGATTCCATCGCCCAGTTCGATCACGATCAGATCGGGCGCGCTTTCATTGAGCCGAGCGATGACGGCCTTCGCGACCGGCGCCAAGTCTTCCACGCCGACCGTCGAGGGCAAGCCGCAATCGAGGAAACTGGCGGTCGCCACCGCCCCGTGGTCCGCCATGTTGAGGGTATCGCGCAGGCACGCAACGCCGGATAGTTTTCCCGCCGCCACCTTCATGCCGGCGCGCGTCGCCTGACGCACCAACTCCGTCGCAGCAAGCGTCTTACCGCTGTTCATGCACGCGCCCGCCACGATGATGAGCGGCGCGGTCGCCGCATCGAGCCGCTCGCGCAGCGGCAGCGCCGCGTCCGCGATGTTGCGCACACGCGCGTCTTCATCATAGACGAGGCCGATCACCTCGACGCGAATCGCATCGCTCAGGCTCGAATGATGACCCGTACAATGGCCGATCACGCCGCCCATATTCAGCAGGTGGAGCTGCTGGCCGGCGCGCACGCTCGCCGGCACGTCGCCCACGAATCCTTTCAGCGCGCGGCGGCTTCCGAGCACGCCGACGATCACATCGCCCGGATTGATCTTGGCGAGCCGGCCCGAAGGTAGCTCCAGCTGATTGTAGGTTGCGCTATCGGAGAGCGCGCGCACGACGATCACATCACCGGCGCGGGGGTGTTCCGCGGAGCTGATGACCGCCAGCGTCTTCGCCAGATTGAGCGCCGACGTCGCCGACCCGATCTTGTCGGCTTCGACGACCCTCACGGGAATTCCGATACTCTCTTCTGCAATCCTCGTCATCAGCGTCTCCTTAGAAGTGGAAATTCATGAATCGCAAAGGATCAACCATCGATCCACCGCTTACGATCTGGCACGCTCGCTGGCCGCTCTCGTTCGCAGGCGCAGGGCGTTGAGCTTGATGAAGCCTTCGGCGTCGCGCTGGTTGTAGACGCTGTCGGCCTCGAATGTCGCGAGCCGCTCGCTATACAGCGAGCGCGGCGCGCGGCGCCCGACGATTGTCACGTTGCCGCGATACAGTTTCAGGCGCGCTTCTCCGGTCACATCCGTTTGCGTCTCGTCTATCATCTTGCGCATCAATTCCGACTCGGGCGCGAACCAGAAACCGTAGTAGACGCTTTCGGCGAACTTCAAACTCAGCGCGTCGCGCAGCCGAAGCACTTCGCGATCCAGCGTGATGGATTCCAGCGCGCGGTGCGCCGCGTGCAGAATCGTGACGCCCGGCGTCTCGTATACGCCGCGCGATTTCATGCCGACGAAACGATTCTCGACGAGGTCGACGCGGCCGATGCCGTGCGCGCCGCCCAGTGAATTCAACTGTTCGAGCAGAACGGTTCCCTCTATTCGCTCCCCGCAGAGGCTGACCGGCACACCGCGCTCGAAGCCGATCTCTACATATTCGGGCTCGGCGCGCGCCTCTTCCGGCGCTTTCGTCATTTGAAAGATGTCCGCCGGGGGTTCCGCCCACGGGTCTTCGAGGATGCCGCCCTCGTAAGAGACATGCATCAGATTGCGGTCGGTCGAGTAAGGCTTCGCGTGCGTCGCCGTCACGGGAATATGATGCTGCTCCGCATAAGCGATCAGGTCGCTCCGGCCCTTAAACTCCCACTCGCGCCACGGCGCGATCACGTGCATCTCCGGCTCGAGCGCGTAGTACGTCAGCTCAAAGCGCACCTGGTCATTGCCTTTTCCGGTCGCTCCATGGGCCACCGCATCGGCCCCCTCCCGGCGCGCGATCTCGATCTGCCGCTTCGCGATCACCGGCCGCGCGAGCGATGTGCCGAGCAGATACATGCCCTCGTAGACGGCATTCGCCTTGACCGCCGGCCACACGTAATCGCGCACAAACTCCTGCCTGAGATCTTCCACATAGAGCTTCGACGCGCCGGTCGCGCGCGCCTTCTCCGCCAGGCCATCGAGTTCCTCGCCCTGGCCGACGTCTGCGCAGTAGCAGACGACTTCACACCCGTAATTGGCCTTCAGCCAGTGAAGCATCACCGACGTATCGAGCCCGCCCGAATACGCCAGCACGACTTTTTTGATGTTACGCTTCGTCACGCTTTCTTCGTTTTCCTTTACGTGAAAGATTTTCGGCTAAAGCCTTTACGAGAAAAGCTCCCACAGCTTCTTGATCGCCGCGCGCTGCGCCTTCCGCTCCGGCACCGCGATGAAGACCGTATCTTCACCCGCCAGCGTCCCGACGATTTCAGGAATCATGGCGCGATCAATCCGGACGGCGACGGCTGAGGCCAGCCCCGGCTCACACTTTGCGACGACCAGACAATCGCCCGCCGCGTCGAGCGTTAACAATCCGTCGACCGCGCCATCCGTTGCCGCCGGCAGCACGTAGCGTCCGTGCTGCTTGACGATGCCCAGCTCTTCCAGATCGCGCGAGACGCTCGATTGCGTCGCCTCAACTCCGGCGCTCTCCAGCTGCGCCGCCAGTTCCTGCTGCGTGCCGACCCGCCTGGCACGGATCAAACCCAGGATTTTCTGCTGCCGCCTCTCTTTTTCCATCCGCTTATTATGCAACTATTTTGCATAATCGTTGCATAGATGCATAAAATAGCACGGAAGATGCCTTATGGCAAATCATTTTGGCGATCATCGGCATTGGTTTTGAGCGCTTCCGTGGAGAGGCTACAATCTGTCGAAGGGAGAGAAAGAGCGTGAGCGAGACTAAAAATCTGTGGGGCGGGCGCTTCACCGGCGAAACGGATGCCGGCTTTGCGGCCTTCAATTGTTCGTTCGGCTTTGACCGGCGGCTTTTCGAGACAGACGTTCGCGCCAGTCTCGCGCACTGTGCGGCGCTCGGCGCGGCCGGCGTGCTTACGAGCGCCGAAGTCGAGGCTATCACGGAGGGTCTCCGCACGTTGCTCGCGCGGGCCGCGGCGGATGGCGCGCGCTATTTCGACGAGCTGCCGGCGGAAGATGTCCACTCGTTCATCGAAGCTCGGCTAATCGCTTTGATCGGCGACGCGGGCCGCAAACTGCACACCGGGAGAAGCCGCAACGATCAGGTCACAACCGCGCTCCGCATCTGGCTACGTGAGGAAATCGACCGCCTCACGCTCTCTGTGCGCGCCGCGCAGGGAGCGCTGATTGATCTGGCGGAGCAGCATATCTCGGCGGTGCTGCCGGGCTATACGCATCTCCAGCGCGCGCAACCCGTTCTCTGGGCACACTGGTGCCTCGCCTATTTCGCGATGCTCGGGCGCGACATCGAGCGGCTCGGCGAAGTGCGCCGCCGCACCAACATGCTACCGCTCGGGGCGGCGGCGCTGGCCGGAACGAGCTATCCGATAGACCGCGCGGCAGTGGCGCGCGCCCTCGAATTCGACGATGTTTCTCATAACAGTCTCGACGCCGTGAGCGACCGCGATTTCTGCGTCGAGTTTGCGAGCGCCGGCAGCCTCATTATGGCTCATCTCTCTCGTCTCGCCGAAGATATCATCATTTATGCGACGACCGAGTTCGGCTTTATAGAATTGGGGGATGCCGTGGCAACGGGTTCAAGCCTGATGCCGCAGAAGAAGAATCCGGACGCGCTTGAACTCGTGCGCGGCAAGGCGGGCCGCGTCTTCGGCCACACGATGGCCCTGCTGACAATCATCAAAGGGTTGCCGCTCACCTACAACAAAGACATGCAGGAAGACAAGGAGGCCGTCTTTGACGTGGCCGATACGGTCAGGGCTTCTTTAGATGTGACGGTGACGGTCCTGAGGAACGTACGCGTGCGCGAAGAGAGAGCGCGCGACGCCGCCATGCGCGGCCATATGAATGCGACGGAACTGGCTGACTATCTTGTGCGTAAAGGCATGCCGTTCCGCGAAGCTCACGAAGCGGTCGGTCGCATCGTGCTCCATGCCGTCGCGCGCGGCGCAGAACTTCACGATCTCGCCCTTGAAGAGATGCGCTCCTTCTCACAGCTCATCGAGAAAGATGTTTACGACGCCCTCTCACTGGAAAAAACGCTCGCCACGAAATCACAAACGGGAGGAACATCACCTGACCGCGTTGCGGAAGCGCTGTCGGCGGCGCGCGTGGCTTTGTCCAAAACGTAATAGTTCCGCGTCTTTCAGCCGATGGATGCAGGTGGGTCACGCCGGGGGCGTTCGGTTTATTCGCCCAGATAGGCTTCTTTGATGCGCGGGTCGGCGGCGAGGTCTTTGGAGGGGCCTTCCATGACGATCTTTCCGGTCTCCAGGACATAGGCGCGATCAGAGTGCTTGAGCGCGGCGTGGGCATTTTGTTCGACGAGCAGGATGGTGGTGCCTTTGCTCCTGATGTCATCGATGGCTTCAAAGATCGTATGAACGACGAGCGGGGCAAGGCCCAGGGAGGGTTCGTCAAGCAGCAACAGGCGCGGCCGCGACATCAGGGCCCGGCCCATCGCGAGCATCTGCTGTTCGCCGCCGGAGAGCGTTCCCGCTTTCTGCGATTCGCGCTCTTTGAGGCGCGGAAACATCTGAAAAGCTCGCTCCATGTCCTCTGCGATCTCCCGCTTGTTTTTTTTCAAATAAGCGCCCATCTGTAGATTCTCGCGAACGGAGAGATTGGCGAAGACGCCGCGCCCTTCGGGCGACATGGAAATACCGCGCGCGACTAGTTTATGCGTCGGGACACCGCTGATGTCATTGTTTTCATAACGAACACGGCCGACGCGCGGCGCAAGAAGGCCCGTAATGGTGCGCAGCGTCGTCGTTTTTCCGGCGCCGTTGGCGCCGATGAGGGTGACCACTTCACCGCTCTCGACGCGCATCGACACGCCTCTCAGGGCTTCTATCGCGCCGTAGTTAACCGAGATGTTTTCCAGAGTCAGCATAAAAGCTAATGATGAATGATGAATAAAAAGCAGTGATCAGTGGTCAGTAGTCAGTGGTCAGTAGGCAACCAGTGCTTTTTCTGACCACTGACCACTGGCTACTGGCCACTGCTTTCTCCCATTCATCATTTATTTCAGTCTCCTAAATAGGCTTCGATTACTCGCGGATCATTCTTGATCTCAGCGGGGAGGCCGAGCGCGATTGACTTGCCGTAATCAACCACCTGAATGCGCTCGCAGACGCCCATCACGACTTTCATATTGTGC
>JANOGZ010000392.1:0-1768 GCA_031406255.1 Pyrinomonadaceae bacterium
TTGCAGGTGCCGATCATTACCGGGTATAACACCAGCGCGACAGCCCCCGTAATTCAGTACCAGAATACGGGTATCAATTCCGGCTTCAGCGTGCCGGAGGGCGAGCCGACGGTGGTCGGCACCTTCGGTGTCAATAAGTCGGGCGAGTTGGTCGTGGTCGTCATCTCGGCGAAGAAAGTTACCCCACGCTGAAATATTTTTAAAGAGGCACGGGAAAATCGTCAGTTGTGGCACGCTGCGCGCTAGCAAAATATCCCTATGGAGATACAGTTGATGGGGGAGAAAGCCAAAGAGGAATCGTTGCAGTTGCTCATCGTTGACGATGAAGAGGCGGCGCGCTATGGCATGCGGCGCGCGCTGAAAGCCTTCGGTTATGACATCGCGGAGGCCGGCAGTGTCGAGGCGGCGCGCGTCTCGATCAACGCGCGCCGGCCGGATCTGCTGCTTCTCGATGTCAACCTGCCGGGCGAGAGCGGCCTCGATTTCCTACGCGAGTTGCAGGGCGGGAGCGAAGATGCGCCGCTCGTTATCCTGATCACCGCGCATGGGTCGGAGCGGATGGCGGTCGAAGCGATCAAGTCGGGGGCCTACGATTATCTGTCGAAGCCTTTCGAGGTGGATGAGCTGCGCCTCGTGGTCAAGAATGCCCTGGAAATCGTGCGGCTGCGGCGCGAGAACCATTCTTTGCGAGAGCGCATCGCGCTTGAGGGACCCCAGCGGGGCGCGCTCATCGGCGCGTCAGAAGCGATCAAGCGCGTCCGCGCGTTAATCGAAAAGGTGGCGGAGACGGAGGCGACCGTCCTGGTGCGCGGCGAATCAGGGACGGGGAAGGAACTCGTCGCACGCGAGCTTCACGAGCGCAGCGCGGCGCGCCGACGCGGCGCTTTCGTAGCGGTCAACTGCGCGGCGTTGCCCTCAGAATTGATCGAATCCGAACTGTTCGGCCACGAGAAGGGGGCTTTCACGGGGGCGGCGGCGCGCCGTCGCGGAAAATTCGAGCAGGCCGATCGAGGGACGCTATTCCTCGACGAAATAGGCGATATGAGCGCGACCGTGCAGGCGAAATTATTGCGTGCCCTCGAAGAGCGACATATCGAACGACTCGGCGGATCAGAATCCATCCCCGTTGATGTACGCATTGTGAGCGCGACGCACCGCCCGCTCGAACAGGAGATCACCGCCGGAAATTTCCGCGCCGACCTCTTCTATCGCCTCCGCGTGGTGACGATCGAGATCGCGCCGCTGCGCGAGCGGCGCGAAGACATTCCGGTGCTGGCCGAGACATTCGCCCGAGCCGCCGCCGAGCGTTACGGCCTCCAGGCGCGCCCCCTTGCGCCCGCCGCGCTGCGCCGGCTGGTCGAATATCAATGGCCCGGCAACGTTCGCGAATTGCGCAACGCCATCGAGCGGACGGTGATCCTCGCCGAGGGCGACGAGCTGCGGGTGCATGATCTGCCGGATGAGCTGAAGACGGTCTCTGCGGCGAGCGGCGTGGAGACGCCGGGAGAAGACGACGGGAAAGCGGTGAGTGTCCCTTTTACCGCGGATTTCCGTGAGGACCGGCGCGAATTCGAGCGGCGTTACATCGCCCGCTGCCTCGAAGAATCCGGGGGAAATGTGACGCGCGCCGCCGTGATTTTAGGCATGCACCGGCAATCGCTCCAGCATAAATTACGCGAGCTGGGGCTGGCCCGCCGCTACGTCTCAGTCGCACAGGATGAGGCGCAGGATTAACCTGACAGATGAAAGATAAAACGCTCGCACAATA
>JANOGZ010000396.1:0-2933 GCA_031406255.1 Pyrinomonadaceae bacterium
GCCAGCACGTAGCTGCGAATTTGCGAGCCGAAGGAGATATCGGCCTTATTCGCTTCGAGCGCGGCCGTCTCGGAACGCCGCTTTTCGAGTTCGAGTTCATAGAGCCGCGCGCGTAATACTTGCATGGCGACGGCGCGGTTCTGGTGCTGCGAGCGCTGGTTCTGACATTGTACGACGATGCCCGTCGGCAGGTGCGTGATGCGGACGGCCGAATCCGTGGTGTTGATGTGCTGTCCGCCCGCTCCCGTCGCCCGATAGGTATCGACGCGCAAATCTTTATCGTTGATTTCGACTTCGATGGTTTCGTCTATTTCGGGATAAACAAACAGGGAGGCAAAGGACGTGTGTCGCCTGGCGGCCTGGTCGAAGGGAGATATCCTGACCAGACGGTGGACGCCGGCTTCGGCCGCGAGCAGACCGTAAGCATATTCGCCCTGGACGATGAATGTGACGCTTTTGATACCCGCTTCCTCGCCCGGCTGGTAGTCCAGAATATCTGTCTTGAAGCCGCGGCGCTCCGCCCATTTCAGGTACATGCGCAGCAGCATCTCGGCCCAGTCCTGGGATTCCGTGCCGCCGGCGCCGGGATGAATCGTACAGATGGCATTCCGAATATCATTCTCGCCGGCGAGGAGCATTTCGGTTTCGGCTTCGCTGATGTCGCCGGCGAGTTGCTCGATCAGCGTGCGCAATTCGCGCAGGCTTTCCTCATCCTCTTCGGCAAACTCGAAAAGCACCTTCGCATCGGCGATCGACGACTCGAACTGTTCCTGCCGTGCGATCACTCTCTCCAGACGACTTCTCTGTTGCAGCATCTTCTGCGCCGCCTCCTGATCATTCCAGAAGTCCGGTGCGGTGGCCTGCTCTTCGATCAGCTGGAGTTCGGCGCGCTTCGCCGCGACATCAAAGAAACCTCCCGAGTTGCTCGATGCGCGTTCGTAAATCCTCGCCCGTTGTCCGCAAATCTTGTATTGAGAGAGCCTCGATCATTTCTCCTCCCGGGTAATTGTTGACCGACGATCAACTTGAATTTCGGCGCCCTGACACCGATCGCCGGAAACGGCTGAAACCGACAAGGGTCAGAGCGAGAGCGCTGAGCACGGCACACGCTAGCGCGAAGATATCGCCGTGCTTGACGTAAAATGTCCGTCCGCTTGTCGCCCGCCCCACCGTCCAGGCGCGTGCGTCCGCCTCAAAGCTATTGGTAGCGTCAAGAATCTGGCCGCGTGGGGAGATGAGCGCGGTGATGCCCGTATTGGTAACACGCAGGACGTGGCGATCATTTTCGACGGCGCGAAAGATCGCGTTCGCGAGATGCTGGCGCATCACCGCCGTGCGGCCCTGATAGGCATCATTGGTAATATTGACCAGCACATCCGCGCCCTCTGCGGTAAATCTCCGTGCGATGAAAGGAAAGGCCGATTCCAAGCAGATAAAGACACCGGCTTGGGCTGCCCGCGGGTTGCTTCCGAGGGGTATCAGAGGGTAGCGCTCGCCGGGCGTATATGCTCCGACGATGGCGCGCACCAGACCAGATCCCGGCAGCCAGCGCGGCAGCGGAACGTATTCGCCAAAAGGCATCAACCGAATCTTATCATACTGCGCGATGAGGCGGCCCTCTTCATTTACCATCACGGCAGAGTTGTAGGCGCCGCCGGCGTTAGCGGGTTCGAGGGAATTAAACAGTAGCGCGGCGCGATTCGCGCGCGTGAAATTCGCGACGGTCGCGCGAAACTCCTCGCTTCGCGCATATGTGAAGTTCATCGGCGATTCCGGCCAGATGATGACACGCGCGAGGGCTCGCCGTGTGTGCAGGATTTCGCTTTTTGTTTCAGCGTCGTCCGCTGCCAGGTCAGCGCTGTGATCCGTTGGCCGCGCGTGTTCCCAGCGGCGTAGCGCTTCTTCGCTCATTGACAGATGACGTCTGACGAGCGCCGCCGTCTCCGTCGTTGATCGTTCGAAATCGGGAATCACATTCGGCTGCACGGCGATGACCACCGCGCTCGGCGCGGAGGCGGCCGGGGAGGGCCGATTCACCGGCTGCCCGGCATAAAGAAGCATCGCCGCAACAAACGCGAGAGCGCCGCCGGCGACCGCCGCGGCGCGCACGTTTCTCTGCAGGAGCGCATACGCGACGGCCGCATTGACCGTCAGGATCAGGAAGCCGACCGCATATACGCCGCCCACCCGCGCGATTTGAATCAGCGACGGGATGTAAGCCTGCGAATAGCCGAGCGCGTTCCATAACTGCCCGATGAGCCCGAGCCGTGCCCATTCCTGCGCGACCCAGAGAAACGGCGCGAGCGCGAGCGCACGCGCTCCCCAGCGCGCGCTGAGAACAGCCAGCGCGAGGCAGCACGCAGCCGGAAATAACCCCGCGATAAGAGTGGCGGGCGCGAGCAAGGGGTAGGCGAGCCAGGGAGAAATCTGCCCGTAGTGAATCATCGGATAGGTCAGCCAGTAGCACGACCCGTAAAAAAAGATGGTCCCGGCCACCCACCCCAACATAAATGCCTGCGGCGCGCGCGGTCTCCTGACAATCGCGATCAGCAGCGGCACGAGCCCGACCCAGGCGAGCGGCCATAAATCGAAATCTGGAAAAGAAAGAATGAGCAGTATGGACGAGGTGGCAGCGAGCGCCCATTCAAGCGCGGTCGGGGCAACCGCGCGCGCCAGCGCGCGCAGCCGCCAGCGCCGTCGGTCAACTCCCACATCGAGCGATATTGCGTCCTGCACGCAGGGGAGTTTAACAGAGGCGATGCCGGACGTCACCGCACCGAAGGAAAAGTCAAAATGCTGACATCTGACCCGTCAGGCTGCCCGAAATAGTTTGTCCCGGGACGGAAAAGAACAGAAAACGTAAGCGGGATAACTACCCTCCGCGGCTCAGGCGATTAGAGGAAATCGCCGGGCGGTGGTGTGACCATAGTGTG
>JANOGZ010000400.1:0-1028 GCA_031406255.1 Pyrinomonadaceae bacterium
GCACGCGCCGCCGTGTGCAGCAAGATGCGATCAGCCTCCGGCATGATGTCTGTGCGCCGCAGGAAGACGCCGCCGCCGCGCGTGTTCAATTGAGCGTGCGACCCGCTCGCGCGAATCATCGCTTGCAACTCTTCATCGAGCGCGTGCGAGTAAGTCGCGGCTTGGTCGTTCAGAATCAGAAGGTCGAAGTACAGATTCTTCGCCCGCAAGTATTCGTGCGCTCGCAGCATTTGACGAAGGGTGTGGCGCGCCTCTGCGCCCTCGCCGACGCGCACGATCAAAAGCGGCAGGTCGCCGCCGATGCCGTACTTCCACAATTCCTTCTGCGTCCCCGTGTTGAGTCGCAGCACGTGGGGGCGCGGGCGCAGATTCGCGTCCGAGTAAATCAATCGTCCGGCGAGACTTTGGAAGAGGTTCGCTTCGTCCGCCGTGATCCCAAAATGGCGCCGCTCGACTTGCGCGCGCGTCCACGAGAGTTTCGTCGCGCGCTCGAACGCACCCGCGACGCGGTATTTGTCGGCGAGTTCTAACGCTCGTTCGCGTGACGCGGCGACGAGGGTCGAGAAGATGATTCGCGCCGTCGCATTCGGGGCGAGCCGGACACGCACGCGTAAACTAAAAATGGGATCGAGCGTCGCGCCTGCGATGTTCGCAAGCGGACGGTCAGCGTTGATGACATGAGGGCTTGCCGTCGTCTGACCGCGACCGAGAAACCGCACGCGGTCCGTTTCGGAACTGATCACGCCGACAATCTCACCCTCGATGGCGACTGAGTGCGCGGCAAAGACTTCTTCTTCATCGGGCGAGCGCGGACGCCGGCGGGCGATGAGCGTCGCACGTTCGCGCAAGAATTCCGTTTCGACGAACAGGTTGCCGAACGCCGGATGCGCTTCGTCGGCGGCTTGGGCGTTCAAGACGACTTCGGCGTAGCTCGTGAGTTCGATTTCGCGGGCGCGCGCCGATTCATTCGTGACGGAGATGCGCCGCAACTCAGCGTCGTCTTCCGCCGTGACGATAATCTCCGTGTG
>JANOGZ010000402.1:0-4152 GCA_031406255.1 Pyrinomonadaceae bacterium
TGTGATGCGATTGATCGCCTCGACAAACTCCCGCCAGCTACTACGTTGCACCGCTAAGACCGTTTTGCCTTCAGGAGTCAAGCGGTAATAACGCCGCCGCCGTTGACCAGCCTTCTCCACCCAGCGCCCCTGAATCCAGCCGCGCTTCTCCAGGCGGTACAGTAGCGGGTAGAGCGAGGCGACATTGAAACGCAGCACGCCGCGCGAACGCTGCTCGATCAAATTGCCAATGTCATAGCCGTGCCGGGGCTGCTCTTCAACCAGCGAAAGAATCAACAATTCGGCACTGCCTTTCTTCAACTCGCGGTCGAGAATATGCGAACCTATATATGACATAGCTATATATTATTGAGAAGCATAACGATTTGTCAACACTACACTTAATCTGATGACTTCCCCTGTCATTTTGAGGTGAATGGGACGTGGTTTCGGGATAGGCTCTAAGCTTCTCACTTGTCGCTAGCAGCTTCCCGCGCGACAGACAGCTGCGGCCTCGCATACTTATCCAGCCCGAACCCAAGAAAGATTGTCGCCAGAATGAACGCCGACGAGAAGAAGTATGGCGACGATACGCCGAGCGAATCGAACGCCCACCCGAAGAAGAGCGGCGCGATGATGCGCGCCACGCCGCCGTAGGTCTGCTGCATCCCCATGTAGAGACCGCGTTCTCTCGGGCTAATGACCCGCGACAGAAGCGCCGTCACGCACGGAAAGGTGAAGGCCGTGCCCAGCGGGATCAGCGCTACGGCGATCGCCAGCATCGCCAGGTTTCGCGACAACGGCATCCCCAAAACGCCGGTGGCCAGGAGAATGAGACCCAGACGCGAGAGATTTGCCTCGCCGAGCCAATCGACCGCGCGCCCGAGGAGCAGCACGCGTGTGAAGACGGAGATCGCGCCGACGTACATGAAGAAATAGCCGATCGTCTGTTCGGTAACCTGAAAGCGTTCGTTTAAGAATAGCGCGAGCACCGAAAAGCTTCCCTGGAAGGCGCCAATGGCGATCGCGTAGATCCAGATCAGGCGCGACGAAGGCTCACTCGAATGCGAGATGACGCGCCAGATAGCCTGACGCGATGTGCGGCGTACCTCTCCTGTCAGCGGCTGCTCGCTCAGCTCGCGTGATTCGGTCAGATAGCGGGCGGCGAAAGCGATGTTGAGGAGACAGAGCGCCGCCGCCATGATCCCCGGCGCCGCATGCCCCATTGAGAGCGTCCCCGGTCCCGGCATCAGGTCGCGCTTGCCTAATGCGATCGCGAAGGAACCGAGCACCGGCCCGAGCGCCACTCCGAGGTTGGTAGTCGCCGAGAGCCATCCGAGTGCGCGGGCGCGATCCTCCGGCGCGGTCGAATCGGCCACGTACGCCTGAATGACACCCACGGTTCCCCCGCCGGCCCCCTGCACGATCCGCGAGATGAACAAGACAAAGAGCGAGTGAGCGAAGCCGAAAATCAGATACGCGATCGCCGATGCGCTTAACGCGATGAGCAGGGTGGGCCGCCGTCCCACGCGATCGGAAAACCGGCCCCACATCGGCGCGCTCAACAGTTGTGCGAGGGTGAAAGCGGCGACGATTGCTCCTGAAATGATCCCGATTCCAAAGTGCATCCCGAGGGTATCGATCCCTGACCCGCCCAGCGTTTTTACATAAAACGGCAGGAGCGGAATGATCATCAGCAGCCCCAGCATGTCCACGAACGCCGTAGCCATGAGTGTGAACATCTTGGCCGGGATCTTCCTGACTTCCCTCCATAGCACATAGAGCAGCCCAATCGCGATCGCGCCGAGTAAGACACGCACGATCGGGGACTGGAACGACTGGGCTATGTTCTGCTGGATCAGCATTCCAACTGGCCATCTCACTGTTAACGTCGAGGCATGTCACTGATAGCGGGACATAATACACCACGTCAACCGCGTCCTTCGCCGCTCGAAACGAGAGCGGGCTGGGCTCCCAAGCGTGCTTCCCGCTTGGGGTGGTGGACTGTGGTTAATAAAATGTCCGGAGTGGTTGCCGGGGTGAGGACAGTGACCACATTAGAATAGTGGCAGAGTTGCAGGAATTGGTTCACCGGTATAATCCACACCTCAGATCAGCCATTACTGCCTCGGAATTATACTCATGAAACAGAATAAATCCTCCTTCAAGTGGCGCCACTTCGAGCCCACGATCATTATTCTCTGTGTCTGTTGGTATTGCAGATACCACCTCTCTTACCGCGACTTGGAAGAGATGATGCGGGGGCGCGGCCTAACAGTGGATCATACTGAAGAGGTGGATTCACGATACGACTCATTGCAGCGGAGGCTGCGTGAAGTGGAGCGCTTGTCTACTCCCAACTCTCATGAATCAGGGCGGGTCCGACTATTGCGATGACCCGAAAGAGTCGGAGGGCCTTGAGAGGTTTTTTACCGGGAGATATGACCGGCTGTTACTAGATGGCATTGGCCACTTCCCCCACCGGGAAAGCCCGAGCCAGATCGCCGAAGCGGTCATCCGTCTGATCCAGGACGCGGGATGAAAACCTCTTCAGGCTGTTGGTTCTGTTGCGGCAACCGCTCCTAGGCTGTAACCTGCCATCCTCGGGTCTGGCCGCTCGGCGGGCGGCTGGACAGGTAGAAGATTGCGGTAACGAGTGCGACAAGATTGTCCTCAGAAAACTTAGCAGGGTATGGTAGCAGGAGCCAAAGCAAATATTATTCGTCAGTTTTCTAAACTACTTGTGTTGCAGCGGTGACTGTAGGGGAACCAGTCGGAACAGGCCTGCGCCGCTTCCGTCACGGCGGAGCAGTCCCGACATGGTAAATTTTCCTTCATTCGGAAAAGAGGAGTTTCCATGAAGACTCGATCATTCAACTGGCCCGTCTGGGCGGGTTTCCTGCTTAGCCTGGCTGCCTTCGTCAGCTATTTCTTTGTGTTCGTCCGGTTTCCCATCACCCGCGATTTCCCCTGGGCTAACCTGTTGCTGTTCGGAATGGCAGCGGCGCTTTTGCTGATCGGGGTCCGACGTGCGTTTGCACCCGAGCGGCGCCTGGGATCGAAGGTCGCGGGTTTAGTCGCCGCTACTCTCAGCGTCGCGATTTTCGGATTTTTTGTTTTCTCAACTTTCATTATGGCGAGGCGGATGCCCGCCGCTCACGGCGCTCCCCAAGTAGGCCAGAAGGCGCCGGAATTCAGTCTCTCCGATACGGACGGCAGACTCGTGCCGCTTTCCGCATTACTCTCGACCCCCATCAATGGAAAAGCACCTAAGGGCGTGCTTCTGGTCTTCTACCGGGGTTATTGGTGACCTTCATGCCACTCCGAGTTACGGAGCATTGAGGGCAGTTTACAGAAGATCGAAGAGGCGGGGATTCGGCCGGTGGCGATAAGCGTAGACGCTCCCGAGGTCTCGCGCGATCTTCGTGAGAAGGCCGGGTACACCTACACTTTTCTTTCCGATCCTACGGCGGAGGTGATTCGCCGTTACGACCTGGTTCATGCCGGCGCAGGAGAAAACGGCCGTGATATTGCAAGGCCAGCCGAGTTTTTGGTGGATTCGTCAGGGACCGTCCGGTGGGTGAGCCTGACGGAAAACTACTGGGTTCGTGCCCGGCCTGACCAGTTTATCGAAGCGGCAAAGGCGCTCCGCTAGAGAACCACAGAAAGAGTACATCCGATGTAGGCGCTACACACGAAGTCTTTTGGCGTAAGCCTGAAATTCCACTTGGTATGCTTACAGGGTCGACGCTCGGCGTCGGAGGCTTTCGTGAACGTGTATCGCTCCAGCTCTGATGAGTAGCTTTAGTCGAAGTCCCGTTACACATATCGCGCATTTGATTCTCACAGGAAACGAAGCCCATCAAACCCTCTTGACAATTACCTCGAAGTAAAGTATCTTGGTGTCAAGGTAATTTACTAATGCAATGAAGACAATGAGCACGAACAAGATTGACTCGCTGAGCGGCGGGAGCGGCGTGCACGTCTGGCTGGTGCTGTGGAAGGCGGCACAGGCGGTCGAAGCATACGCCAAGAGGAGCATCGCCGGTTCGGAGTTGTGCGGCAGCGACTTCGCCGTCCTCGAAGCGTTGCTGCATAAGGGTGTGCTGCCAGTCAACGAGATCGGCAGAAAGGTTCTGCTGACGAGCGGCTCGATCACCGTCGCCGTTGACC
>JANOGZ010000431.1:0-2627 GCA_031406255.1 Pyrinomonadaceae bacterium
GGTGATGCCGGGCGTTCGGCTGCTATCATAATATTTAGATAAAATCTGGAAATCAGACGTAGTTGTATATTAAATCTGTTGCGCGATAAGCGAGTGAAAGGCTAAGTTTCCATCACCTATGACCCTCTACCGCAAACTTAGTCGAAGTCCCAAACAGTTCTTGACTGTCACGGGGATGAATCTCCATCAGTTTCAAACGCTCTTGCCGAAGTTCCGACAAGCCTTTGAAGAACAAGAGCAAAAGCGAAAAGCGGTCGTCGTCAAAACTAAGGAACGGCGTCAGCGCGGCGCGGGTGGCGGTTCGCAGTTCGCTCACGAGTTAGCAGACCAAATGCTGATGCTGCTCATCTATTACCGCCTCTACTTGACCCAAGAGTTCCTCACTCTTCTATTCAAACATCAGAACAAAAGCAGCATTTCACGAAATATCCATCACATGCGTACTCTCTTTGCAGAAGTCTTGCCGACCTCTGCTCAGGCCAGAGGGAAAGTCCTAGCTCTCGCCAAAAAAGAGCAGGAGCGGCGAGGCAAGCGCATTGGTTCGGTCGAAGAGTTTCACCAAGCTTATCCTGAATTGACTTTCATCATTGATGGCGTCGAACAGCCCAAGCGCAAACCAAAGAATAAAGAGAAGCGCAAAAGTGACTACTCAAAAAAGAAGTCGCGCCATACCCGCAAGCAAATAGTCATCAGCACACCATCCGGCATTATCGTCTCCCAAAGCACATCAGTTGGGGGACGCGCTCATGACTTCAAAGCCTTCAAAGAAGACCAGAGCATTCAAGCAGTCTGCCAAGAGTTTGGTCAGCATCGCGTGACTTTATATGCCGACAGCGGCTTTCAAGGAATTCAAGACTTGAGCTTGCCGCTGGAATCAAGATTGATTCAAAGGGCAAGACGGAGTCATCCCTTGACTCGTGACCAGAAGCTCTTGAATCGGCTCCGAAGTTCAACGCGCATCAAGGTTGAGCACACTTTCTCAAGACGTAAGAAATACGCTATCGCATCCGAGGTCTATCGCAATCGAGATGAAGACTACGATGCCACGCTGAACGTCGTGTCGGGGTTGGTAAACTTACGAGCCTTCGACAGAATCTTTCAAAGAACCGGATTGGCAATCTAAGCTTGAACTATCATGGCAACGCTACGTCTCGGTTCATATAGCCTTATCGCGCAACAGGTCTAATAAGTTAAATCGGCGAACAGTGTTGATGCATTCTTCAGAACGCGACAAGCAATTGCACAGATGGAACGATATTAGTGCTCAGGCTCAACCGAGGATCAACGACCTAACTCAAGGAAGATTGCGGTGCGCCTGTGGAAAGAATGTTTGGATGGCCGAGAATGAATAGAAGACTCTTATTGGCTAATACCAAATCTGGAATTCCCATTATATGCGCGAAGACTACAGGATTTTTGCACTATATGAGCGAATCAAGCATGTGAGTTGTTGATTCACCGTGCATGGAATTTTCACTTTATGCGCCAACCTATAGCCGAAGAGGTGGGTCCGCTCATAAAGCGAATTCCTTCGGTCGTAAAGTGACGGTGGGCCGGGGCCTAAAGTGAATTCTCTACAAAACCGGTGAATCGGCGCGCTTCCTCCGGGTCTGCCTGACTGTGTGCTGAGGCCCAAACGAATTCCACCTGATCGTACTATTTCTCTAGCGAAGCAGCCACCCCGGCGATTAACATCAGACCGGGGTAGAATACGATGCGGCGCTGGAGCTTTTGCAAAATCACGAAACTATTTTGTAAGCGCTCAGCAGTCAGCTAAGATAAAGAAGCGCGCATCTCCTGCGCCCGGCGCGTCCCGGCACGCGCGTCATCAAAGATCGACACCACACATGACCGGCTGACCGCTGAACGCTTACACTATTTTTTCGGCTCGTTCGTCGTTCCCCCAAGAAAAGGAAGCTGCATCGCCAGATCAAGCCAGCGCTTTTGTATTTCAATGTAATTGTTGACGGCTTCCTGCGTGAAATCAGCTAATGCCGCGGCCGGAGAAGAATCGTCGATATTCAAACTCTCTTTCATCACACTAATGATCTGGGCATTTTGCTGCGCCACAAAATCAAGCCAACCCCTTCGCATTCTTACCAGCGCCTCAACTCCTTGCTGCGCCGCCCCTCGATCCGAGCCTTTGTTGGAAGTCGAGAAGCTGGCGCCCGATTGAACTGCTTTGAGGATTTGCTCGCTCTGCTGGACAGCGATTTCCGACCAGCGCCTCTGAGCTTCGACAAATCCTTCAATCCCTTGTCTGCCCCACTCGGACAAAGCAGTTGTCGGAGCGCTCCGTGTCAACTCCATTATTTTTGTCACCGTCTCGAGCAACAGCGCGTTTTGCTGCGAAGCGATCTCAAACCATGTTTTTTGCGCTTCGACCAGTTGATTCAAAACCTTCTGCGCCCAATCGGTTGGCAGCGGAGAAGCTGATTTTGGCGCGCCTGAAACGGTCTGTTTTTTATCTTCTTGAGAAGCGGCAGCCTTTTTTGATTTTGCGGATTTTGCAGCAGACATGATTAAACTCTCCTCGGATTGAATATAAAAAGAAGTCTGGAGCGCCGCGGACGCTCCAGACTTCCCCGGTTCGGACTATCGTGAAACTATTTAGCCGCTTGTCTGGC
>JANOGZ010000437.1:0-2740 GCA_031406255.1 Pyrinomonadaceae bacterium
CAACCTTCTCATCCCGCTTCTTTAAGTTTCTCCGGGAGGCTGCCGCCCGACACGGCGGTGTCTTACAATTCGCTTTTGTGGGTTAATTTTTTGGGCGCGACCGGTCGAATACACCATCGAGCGCACGCCGACGACCGGTACGGAGAACGGCAAGACGTCCGTGGTGGAGACGACCTCGTGGAGATTGCCGGTTTCCTGGACTGCTTAGGCGGCGCGCCTGTCGCTTTCGCCTTCGGCGCTTTCGTCCTGAGGCGCAGAGGGCTGCATCTGAGAGATCAGCTCGTCGAGCTGTGCGCGCAGGGCGATGGCTGCTTCCCGGGTCAGGAGTGGGGTCGTGGTGCGCTCGGAAGTGCCTTCGATGTTTAGAGACAGCAGTGTCGGCGTGAACAAGTCAAAGCGGAGCTTACAGTCCTGGCCCCGGGTGCCTGTCGGGATGCTCTGGTGGCGGTTGATCCGCGTGACTTCACAAGGATTATCCTTGTTCATTCGTTAATATTTCTTCCTATGTGAACAGTTGTGCCGGTTCCCATATTTCCGGGTCGGGGCGCTTGATCTGTCCAACAGCCTTTTGGATGAACATGGATGCAATTTTGTTGCCACGGAGCGACGACATCCGCCCACTCCATCCCTGCGGCCTTCACTCCGGAGCGGGTCGCGGTGTGCGGTCGGAGGGGGTGGGCGTCCTCAGCGAGGACGATCGAGAATGCGCGGCCTGCGCTCTCTGCGCGCCTCCAGAACCGTCTCTCACCGCACGACCCGCCAGCCTACCGGTAACGTTGCTCTCTCTTCTTTCGCCGGCGTCAAGCCGCTCTCTCTTCCCGGCGTAATCGCGCATCGAGCACGAAGGTACCGAAGGGGATTACCGCGGCGGCCAGCGCACCAAGAATCTGCGCAAGCGTCCAGCGCCGCGTGACAGTCACCTCAGCCACGGCGATCAGGTAGAGCACAAAGAGCAGCCCGTGAATCCACCCCACCGTTTTGACAGCCGCCGGAAGTCCGGCGAAGTATTTCAGAGGCATGGCGACCCCGAGCAGCAGGAGGAACGAGATGCCCTCGATAAAAGCGATGCCCCGCAGACGCCCGATGGGTGTTCTCAACAAGTTAGCAACTCCTCCAGTTAAACGTCAGGCTCGCCTCACGGCGCCGCTAATGATCCTCCGGTTACACCGCCGATTATGGCGGGGATTGGAGTCAGCGATGAGAGCCCTTTCGTGCGTGATTTCAAACGTGCTTACGGGCTTCCGCCTCTCAATTATAGAAAGCGTCACGTTAATGGATCTTTCGGCAAAAGAACGCCTGCTGATAGAGGAAAGCAAAATCGGCCAGCAAAAGCAAGGTTGGTCAATAGATTTCTCAAGCAGAAGTTTGACGAGTACATGTGATAATTCCTCTCGCCCATTTTTCTGTTGCCACCAACAATCATTGGTGATAGAGTCCGCGCCGCATCTTTCCCCTAATGGAAATCTGCGAAAAGGAGCGGTGGCGTAAGCGAGGTACGCCGCCGCTTCTTTTCCTGGCACTGGGTCAGCAGATCTCCCACGGTATCAATCAGTGCCTAAAACACGATCGGTACCGGCAGTTCCGACGACAGTCAGTGATGCGGTTCAAGCTGTCCGTCTCCCGGCGAGATCGTGAAGAACTCTCCATCCACATGCCGGGATCGACTCCCTGAACTTGATGCTCACCTGACTCTCCGCATCACATATCCCTTCCGGGCGCTCACGGGATCAGCCTCCAATCGTAATTCAGCTTGTACGTGGCTCCGAACCCGGAATAAGTTGCGAGCTGTTGGTTGGTGATGAAATCTTCGTCGAGTAGTCCGGTCAGCGACTCGAGAGTGATATTGGCCCTGGCGGGGTCGAAGACCTCGTCGCTCAGGATTTTCTTCAACAGGGAGCCGAGTACCCCGAGACCAATCGCCACGAGAAAACCGATCGCCGCCCCGGCCAGGATGACCCCGAGTTCCGGGTTGGTGAGGAACGCGACGATCGCCGCGGCGAGCGAACCCGCTCCGCCTTCCAATAATAGTTTTTTGATGTATTCCGTGACGTCGTCTTTCACGAAATCCACGATGCCGTCAACCGCGGAATCGACGACCTGCTCCGGCTCGGATTTTCCCCAATCCTTCTCGAAGAGAATCAGAGCCACGTCGAAGGACCGCGGCAGCAGGCTGATGTTTTGCGTATCGAAGGTGGCGAAGACCTGTGGCGGGTTGAACGACTCGATCTTACCCGTCTTGAATTTGCCGAGCTTGACCGGCTTTATCTTCTTAACGACCCCGATGCCGTCGCTGGCCGTTCCCATCAGGCGGATCTCGTCCTTAAACAACTCCTTCGTGTCCTTGAGGCATTCCAGGCTCCGCAGTCGCAGCTGCAGCTTATGTAGCGGGGGACGGTCATCTCCTCCAGGCCGCCCGTCCTCATCGCCTTCCGGGGGGCGGCCATCCTGATCCAATGCCAGTCGACGGACTTTGCTGACCAGACGTGCGGACGGAGGGGGAACGCGCGGTAAGCGAAGTGATTGCGCCTGCGCGATCACCGGAATCGCCGAGCGCAGGTTTACGGCGGCGAGCGGGCCGTAGGCGCGCTCACGATCACTTGCCGTGCCCGTGACGGTCGGCAGCAGCATTTCAATTGCCTCTTTCCTCTTTCGCGACGGCAGGTTGCCGATGAAGTCACCCAAAGCACGCTCCAGCGAGCCGTGCGTCTGGGAGAGGGGGAATTTCTTCGGCTCAGCGAGG
>JANOGZ010000467.1:0-1711 GCA_031406255.1 Pyrinomonadaceae bacterium
ACGAAATTGAACGCCATGATCAATGGGTCTTCACTCCGCTCTTCAGATAGTTCCTTCTGACACCATATTCATCTGACGACATCGACTCTCCGATGTTCGAATACGACGTGTCATGCGAAGTGAGACGAGCGCGCGCGCGCAAAAATAATTGCTTAATATCAATTAAGTTATTGACATCTGGTTACTTTGTGTTTATATAAACAACATGTTGTGCGCTGTTTAGTCTTGGCCACAAGAAAAAAAACGACACAGCATCTTGTGGTTCGAGGCAAGTCACTCGAAGAGGCAACTAACTCGAAAAGGAGAAGCGATAAAGTATGGCAACAAAGAAAGCAGCTAAGAAGGGCGGCACCAAGAAAGCCGCGAAGAAGGGCGGCGCCAAGAAGGGCGGCGCGAAGAAGGGCGGCACCAAGAAAGCCGCGAAGAAGAGATAACCTGGACCACTGACCTTCATCAGGGAATACCGCAGCTAACTCACAAAGGAGCAGCTACAGTCTATGGCAACAAAGAAAGCAGGAAAGAAGTCCTCAGCCAAAAAGTCGTCGGGCTCAAGAGGCGGAGCGAAAGCGACCGCCAAGAAGTCGGGCGGCACCAAGAAAGCCGCGAAGAAGAAATAACAGCGCGGGCGTACGAAGTACCAGGAGCAACCTTCCAGGGCGCACACCAAAAACTCTGCGGCCCACCGGGGCCTTTCGAAAAGGGCGGCGAATGCTTACACGAGCACGCCGTCCTAATTCTTTGGCGTCGGTCGCAAGATAATCCGCGCGTCTCTCCGACGCCGCAGCGTTTGATTTATCTCCCGTTACGTGGCAGTGTTTACCTTGTGATAAGCGTTAAACGCCGCCTACTACTACGTGCTCGGGGCCGCTGCCAGCTGACTATCGCTAAATGATCAACGTCGCGCTCGTTGAACCCGAAATACCGCCCAATACGGGCAATATCGCGCGCCTGTGCGCGGCGACGCGGACGCCCCTGCACATCGTCGGCGCCGCTGGTTTCCGTCTCGACGACCGAGCGGTGCGGCGCGCCGGACTGGACTACTGGCCGGAGGTGATCTTGAGCCGCCATCGCGATCTCGCGGCTTTAAGCGCGGCGTTGGAGCGCGCGCGCTTCGTTTATCTGACGACCAAAGCGGAGCGCGCCTATACGGACTGGAGTTTCACGTCCGCGGATTGCCTCGTCTTCGGGCGCGAGACGCGCGGGTTGCCGGATGATTTACTGCGCGCCAACTGGGACCGGTGTTTGACCATCCCGATGCTTAACCCCAAGGTGCGTAGTCTTAATCTCGCCACCTCGGTCGCCATCGTGCTTTATGAAGCGCTCAGACAGATGAACGCTTTCGAGTGTTCGCGTTAATTAAGAAGGCAACCTTTCAAAGCAGAAACGTCAATCTAAAATCAGAAATTTACTTATGGCTCAGGAAAGAAAAGACATTCGTAACATCGCCATCATCGCTCACGTCGACCACGGCAAAACAACTCTCGTGGATGCGATGCTCAGGCAGTCGGGAACGTTTCGCGAGAACGAGCAGGTGCGGGACCGGGTCATGGATTCGATGGATCTGGAGCGCGAGCGCGGCATCACGATCATGGCGAAGAACACGTCCGTCCGCTATGGCGATGTGAAAATAAATATCGTCGATACGCCGGGCCACGCCGACTTCGGCGGTGAGGTCGAGCGCGTCTTGAAGATGGTGGACGGCGTGATGCTG
>JANOGZ010000502.1:0-16358 GCA_031406255.1 Pyrinomonadaceae bacterium
GGTCGCATAGAGCGCCAGCCCATCGGCTAAAGAAAGCCGCTCGCCCGCCGCTACTCTGGCGGCGAGATCATTAATTCTCGGATCGTGTGAAAAACTCATGATGATCAGGTTTCAAGTCGCTTGAGTTCGAGTCGCAAGTCAAAAGACGCCCCGGGCGCAAGCTCGCAAAACCGAACCCGGAGCCGAGGAGCGCTGCGCCGCCGAAGGTCGCGAAGAGAATAACGCTCACGAAGGCGTTCGTCGTAAAGAACGCGGCGTTCAGGCGGCCGAGATCATCGGCGCGCACGAGCGAGTGCTGATAGAGGAGCAGCGCCCCGGTGGCGACCACTCCGGCGAGCGCCAGCGCGCCGAGCGCGGTCAGCAAGTATAACCCAACCAGCGCCGCAAACGCCCCTGCGTGGAGCGTGCGCGAAATCCACAGCGCGCGCGCGATGCCGACCCGCGCCGGAATCGAGCGCAATCCGGCGCCGCGATCGAAGTCATAATCCTGACAGGCGTAGAGCACATCGAACCCGGCCGTCCATAACAGCACGACCAGCGAGAGCAGGAGCGGCACCGCGCTGTCGAGGCTGCCGCGAACGGCGATCCATGCTCCCGTCGGAGCGATGCACAAACACCATCCGAGGATGAGATGCGAAAGCGACGTAAATCTTTTCGTGTACGAATAAAGTAGCACGCTGGCGAGCGCCACCGGGGCGAGCAGCAGCGTCAGGCGATTGAGCATCGCCGCCGCGCCCAGAAAGAGCGTCGCGGCGACGAGCGTAAACGCCCACACAAACCGGAGTGACAATCGACCGGCCGGTATCGCGCGCTCCCGCGTGCGCGGATTGCGCGCGTCGAATTCGCGATCCACGATCCGGTTAAATGCCATCGCGGTCGAACGCACGCCGACCATCGCGACCGTGATCCAGAATATCTGCCATGCGCCGGGTATGCCGCCCGCCGCCAGCACCGCCCCCAGAAAAGCGAACGGGAGGGCGAACAGCGTGTGCTCGATCTTGATCATTTCGAGCGTCGTGCGTATGTTGCGCGGGGCTGAAGTTGGCATGGTGGATCGTAAAAACTTACCTGGCACGAAAGCCGGCCGGAGAAACTCTCAGACGCCGACATCTTCGGCGACGCGAACGTCACCTCCCGCAATCCTACAAGCAAGGATGAGGCCGCGTGCGAATGTCTCTGAAAAACGCCTTGTTCGTCGCCCCGGCTTGGCAAAATGCGACCCGACGCGCCCGTCGTCGCACTCCGCCAAATTCGTCCGTGAACATTTCGTCCGCTTGCACCGGTTAATCGTTCGTGACGCCCGTCCAGTAATCGGGCCGCTCCTGCATGGCGGGGTCGTTTCTTTCCATAAAGCGCTCCGGAAGCCGCAGGGCATCGAACCCGACTCCCCGGTAGAGCTCATGGGCGTCCTTCGTGGCGAGCAGCCACCGGCGAAATCCCTGCAGCTCCGGGTGCGCGATGATCACCCCGACCAGCCATTTTCCGAGGCCCTGTCCGCGAAAAGCATCCAGGATAAACACGTCGGCGAGCCACGCGAAGGTCGCATAATCCGACACCACTCGCGCGAACCCGACCTGCGCCGTGTCGTTGTATAAACCGAACGCGAGCGAATTCGCAATCGAGCGCCGGACGACTTCAACGGGCCGACCCTTCGCCCAATAGGAAGACGTACTGAGAAAGCCGTGAATGACGGCGATGTCGAGCCGCTTCTGTTCCGTGCTGATCGTGTATTCGCCGCGTTGCCATTCGGACATCATTTCGCTTTTTCTGTTGCGCATCGATTGAGGACGCGACTCTGTAGTCCATCCGGCTTCACTCCGCCTCGGCCGCAACAATCGCGGCTTCTTCCGCCGACGGCGTACTGCTGCCCGTCCAGCGCGTCGCCTGTGAATGAGGCACACCAAACTGGTCGAGGATGCGAAAAACCAGATGATCCACCATCTCCGTGATGTTTTGCGGCCGGTGATAAAAGGCCGGGCTCGCCGGAAGGATACGCGCCCCGGCGCGCGAAAGCCGCAGCATATTTTCGAGATGAATCTCGTTATAGGGTGATTCGCGCGGGACGATCACGAGCCGGCGCCCTTCTTTCAGCGTGACATCGGCCGCGCGATGAATCAAATTCGTGCCCGCGCCCGAGGCGATCGCGCCGAGCGTGCCCATCGAGCAGGGAACGATGACCATTCCGGCCTGCATGTATGAGCCGGAGGCGGGCGCGGCGGCGAGATTATCGAGGCGGTGAAGGCGCACCAGTTGCGCGCCTGGCGGAAGCTCAAGCCAGCGGTTGAGCCGTGCGCGTTCGTCGTCGGCACGCAGGTCGACGCCCAGTTCGACCCGCGCCACGATCCGCGCCGCTTCTGACATGATCAGATTGATGCGCTCGACGGCGCCGCTGGCCGCCAGGTGGATGAGCGTGCGGTGCGCGTAAATCGCGCCGGATGCTCCTGTGATCGCGACGGTAAGTTCCATCATCAACTCTTCAGCGAACAACCATCAACCCGGTCGGCGCAGGGCTCGCCCGGCGTTAAAAGCTCGACGGTTGATCGCGTTCGTCTCACCGAATCATACGAGCCGCTTCCGCCAATCGCAAGCGGGCGCATTTCAATCGCGCTCGCTTTCGATGCTAGAATGATTAAACACATCTTCAGCTTAAGGGCTTTCTCGTGTAGGGTTCAGTAATGAATTTGCCGGAAATAGAAAGTTTGCTGCACGCCTATAAAAGTGGCGAAATGGGGCTGGCCGAAGCGGCGCGCCAGATCAGCGATCTCCACTACGAAGATATCGGGCACGCACGCATTGATCATGCGCGGGCGGCGCGGCAGGGTTTCCCGGAAGTCGTCTTCGGACCGGGGAAGACGCGCGTGCAGGTCGTCGAGATCGTCGAGCGCCTCGCGCGCCACGCGCCCAACGTGCTCGTGACGCGCACGGATGAAGGAACATTCGGCGAAGTGCGCAACGTCGTGACGGATGCCGAGTGGCACGCGACGGCGCGCCTGATCCGCATTCAGCGAGACCGCACGCCGCGCGGCGCGGGCGAGATCGCGATCGTCACGGCGGGCACCAGCGATATCCCGGTCGCCGAAGAAGCGGCGCTGACGGCCGAAGCGATGGGTAACGTGGTGCAGCGAATCTGGGACGCGGGCGTGGCCGGGATTCATCGCATTCTCGCTGAGCGCGAACGCTTGCGACGGGCGCGGGTGATCATCGTCGCCGCCGGGATGGAGGGGGCGCTGCCCTCGGTCGTCGGCGGGCTGGTCAATGTGCCGGTCATCGCCGTGCCGACGAGCGTCGGGTATGGCGCGTCATTCGCGGGCGTCGCCGCGCTGCTCGGGATGCTCAATTCGTGCGCCTCGAACGTCTCGGTCGTCAATATCGATAACGGCTTCGGCGCGGGGTTTGTCGCCAGTCTGATCAATCGCCGCGGGGAAACCGGAGAGGGATGAAGGCCGCACGCATCACGCCCAATAAAAGTAAGGAAGCGCGTGCTCTTCGGTTCATCACCGGCCGTTTTGCGTCCAGTGCGCTGACGCTCGCGGTGGTCGTGTGGCCGCTCCTGCTCGCCGGCTGCGGCGCGCGGCGCACGCCCGATCTCGAGCGCGTCTTCGCCGCCGCGCGCGAGCGCCGCGACAAGCGGCCGATCATCGTCATTCCCGGCATCCTCGGCTCGCAACTCGTCAATCGCCGGACGGGAGAAGTGGTCTGGCCCTCCGTGTTTCGTTCATCGACCGACGGCCTGAGCCTGCCGCTCACGCCCGATCTGGCGGCCAATCGTGACGACCTGATCGCCGTGCGCATCGTCGAAACCGTGCGGCTGGCGCGCCTCGCGCCGGAAGTTTACGTCTACTACGAACTTCTCGGCGCGCTCAAAAATTACGGCGGCTACCGCGAAGGCAATTTTGATGATCCGCCGGCGGACGGCGACCGCGATACGTTTTACGTCTTTCCCTATGATTGGCGGCGCGATAACGTCGAATCGGCGCGCGAGCTCGTCCGCCGCGTCGAGGGATTGAAGCGCAAGCTCGGCCGCCCCGACCTTCGCTTCAACATCGTGGCGCATTCGATGGGCGGCCTCGTCGCGCGGTATGCCGCGATGTATGGGGACGCGGACCTTCCGCCCGACGCGCGCGCGCCGCAGCCGAACTGGGCGGGGGCCGCGTTCATCAACAAAATCTTCATGTTCGGCACGCCCAATGGAGGCTCCGCCGAGGCCTTGGCGACGCTCCTCGAAGGATATTCGGTGACCGAGGGCTTGCGTCGTCGCGTGCGCCTGCTCAGAAAGCTTTCGCGTGAAGATGTGGTCAGTATTCCCGCGGCCTATCAACTCCTGCCGCACAACGGTATGGCGCGCTTCCTGGATGGAAATCTCGCGCCGCTCGAAATTGATCTTTACGATCCGGATGTATGGCGGCGCTACGGCTGGTCGGCGCTTAATAATCCCGATTATCGCGAGCGTTATGCGAGCGGCAAGTTGCTCGATGAAAGCGCGCCGCACAACCCGAACGGGGGCACCGGCCTTAATGGCGACGGCCGTGCTGCGCGCGATGAACTGGACGCTTTTTTAGGGGCTGTGCTTCGCCGCGCGAAGCGTTTTCACGAGGCGCTTAACGCGACGAGCAGCACGGTGGAAGGAAGGGGCGGCGCGCCTCCCATCCCGCTCTTTGCCTTCGGCGGCGATTGCGAAGAGACGCTCGCCGCGCCGCTCATCTACCGTGACGAGAAGCAGGGACGGTGGGTAACGCTGACCGCGCCGCGCGCGCTTCGCACTACCGATGGCCGGAACCTGACGCGCAAAGAGGTGACGCGCGCGATGTATGAACCGGGCGACGGCCGGGTGACACGCCGGTCGCTGCTCGGCGAACGTCTCGACGCGCGCCGCCAGAGCTCCTACTACAATACGACGCTCCCGCTCACCTATGCCGCCTTCGCCTGTGATCTGCACAGCGGCCTGCAAAACAATAAGACGCTGCAAGACAATGCGCTGACGCTGCTTGTCAGCGAAGCGATGAGATAAACTCCGGCTGACTCTGAACCCGAATTATTTCGGGAGAACACGCGGCGATCCGCGGATGAAGCTAACCGATTCGTGAACACGCGCCGGGCGATGCCCTCTGAAGAGCCTCCGCGCGGTCTCGGCAAAACGTTAAAACTTCCCTCCGAAAGAGTTTAGCAATCTTAACCGCCGCGCTCATCCCTTCTTCTGGCGCGGAATTTGCTCCCCATACCAACCAGCGCAAAGAAGCGCTGTAATCTGCGGCACAGTGGTGCATTTTGGAGGGCATTCTACCTCCGACTGTCCCATAATACCGCACTCCGTATTTACCATCCTGTTCGCTGGCCTCACTTAAGCGCCCTTTCGGGCGATCACCATGCGTGCCGGAGGCATTCGACTGTTTCGACCATCGTGGCGCGAGCCGAGGCGGCAAATCAAACGATTCCAGCGGTCGAAGATGATCAGGTCAGCTGAACGCTCCTCAGCCTCAGATGGGCGCGCCGGGGCCGCGTGAGCGCCGCCCCGTCAGGCTTGAGCCGTGCTTGACAGCACGGAAAGCCTCCTGCCCACGCCACGATAACGTAAAAACTCTGTATCTGGAGATGGCATGTTAACGATCAAGAAAAAAGCTGCCGCGGGGTTCCTCCTGGTGATCGCGATTCTGGCCATCGCGGGGACCGTCTCGTACCGGAGCACGACCGGTCTGATCGAGGACAGCACGCGCGTCGGGCACACACATGAGCTGATCGAAGAGCTTGAGCGGGTGCTCTCAAAGATACAGGACGCCGAGACGGGGGAGCGCGGTTACGTCATCACCGGCAGGGAATACTACCTGAAACCATACCGGGAATCGCTCGTCTCAATCGAACACGACGTCGCCGACCTGAAAGAATTTCTCTCCGATAATCGCGAACAAAAAGAGCGCCTCGGCAGGCTCGAGCTCCTCATCGCAGAACGGCTTTCGATGGTTAGAGAGACGATCGAACTGCGCCGGCGCGCGGGATTCGAGGCGGCTCAGCAGATGGTTTTAACAGACCGCGCACAGAAGGTGATGGATGAACTCAGGCAGCTGATTAAAGTGATGATCAGCGTGGAGAGATTGAAGCTCGTGCGGCGCTCGGAAGTGGCCGAGAACAGCTCGCGAAGTGCGTTGATGACTTTGCTCATCGGGTCGCTGGCGAGCTTCGTGTTGCTGTGCCTGGTTTTTTACTTTCTCAAACGCGAGATCGCCGAGCGCGAGGGGGCCGAAGCCGCGCTGCGCGAGACGACCGTATTGCAGAATGCCATCCTCAACAGCGCCAACTACACGATTATCTCCACCGACCTTGACGGAACGGTCCGCACCTTCAACGCTGCGGCGGAAAGCTGCACGGGCTATCGAGCAGAAGAACTGATCGGCAAAGAGACGCCCGCTGTTCTGCTCGAGCCGCGGGAGATCGTGCGGCGTGCGCACCACCTCTCGCAAGAGTTGGGGCGGAAGGTCGAGCCGGGGATCGAAGTCTTCACCGGTAAGGCGCTCCGGGGAGAGCCGGATGAAGTGGAGTGGACTGGCGTGCAGAAGGATGGCAGCCGCTTCCCCATGCTTTTGTCGATTACGGCGCTCCGCGACGCCGACCGGCGGATTACCGGTTTCCTCGGGATCGGCAGCGATATCACCGAGCGCAAACGGGCGGAAAAGGCGCTGCAGGAGAGCGAAGAGCGCTATAAGCAGATCATCGAGCATGCCAACGATATCATCTACAGAACGGACCTCAACGGACATTTCACTTTCGTCAACCCGGTCGCCATGAGGCTTCTGAAATATTCTGAGGATGAGTTGACCGGCATGCATTTCCTCCATCTGGTCAGGGCGGATTGGCGGGAGGACATGACAAAGCTTTATCTATCGCAGTTTAAACAGAAGAGTCAGAGCACGTATTTCGAGTTTCCGGCGGTCGCCAAAGACGGAACGGAAGTATGGATCGGACAGAACGTTCAACCGGTGGTCCAGCATGACAGGGTTGACGGGTTTCAGGCGGTGGCCCGTGATATCACCGAGCGCAAGCGGATCGAGGAGGAGCTAAAAAACAGGGAAGCGCAGCTTGCCGAAGCGCAGCAGATCGCGCATCTGGGCAGTTGGGAATGGGACATCGCGGCGAATAGAGTGAGGTGGTCGGATGAGCTGTATCGTATCTTTGGTTTCAGGCCCCAGGAATTTGGCGCGACTTATGACGCGTACTTTGCCCAGATCCATCCCGATGACCGGCGGTTTGTGGCAGAGGCGATTGAGGAGGCCATTCACGATAAGAATTTTACCAGCTTCGATCACCGCATCGTCCGGGAGGATGGGGCGGTGCGGGTACTCCAGACCAATGGAAGAGTCGTTGTCGATAACGCCAATCAAGCGATCAAGATGGTAGGGACTGTTCAGGACATCACCGAGCGCAAGCGAATCGAAGCGGAGCTGGCGCAGGCGCGCGATGCGGCGCTCGAGTCGGCGCGGCTCAAGTCGGAATTTCTGGCCAACATGAGCCATGAGATACGCACGCCGATGAACGGCGTGACCGGCGTCACGCACCTCCTGCTCGATACCAATTTAACAGCTCAACAGCGGGAATTCACCGAGACCATCCGGTTAAGCGCCGACATGTTGCTCACCGTCATCAATGACATTCTCGACTTCTCGAAGATCGAAGCCGGACAGCTTGAGTTTGAGAAGATCGATTTTGATCTGAGAGGCACGGTCGAGAGCACCATCGAACTGCTCGCCGAGCGGACGCAGACCAAAAAGATACAGTTGCTGTCGTTCGTGCGCAATGATGTGCAGACGAGTTTGCGCGGTGATCCGGGACGATTGAGACAGGTGCTGACAAATCTGGTAAGCAACGCCATCAAGTTTACAGAGCACGGGGAAGTGATCGTGCATGTGAAGAAAGAGGAAGAAACCGACGAGCATTTGAAAGTAAGGTTCGAGGTGAGCGATACCGGGATCGGGATTTCCGAAGATGTGCGCCACCGTCTCTTCAGAGCTTTCACGCAGGCCGATGGCTCGACGACGCGCAAGTATGGCGGCACCGGATTAGGGCTCGCCATCTCGAAACAACTGGTCGAGTTGATGGATGGTGAGATCGGGGTCGAGAGCGCGCTCGGCAAGGGCTCGACGTTCTGGTTTACGGCGCGCTTCGAGAAGCAGTCCACCGAGACGATCACCCCCTGGTCGGTGAAGTCACAGCTTGAGGGATTGCGCGTATTGATCGTCGACAGCAACGCGAACAGCCGTCTCAGCCTGCTTCACCAGACCGCTTCGTGGGGGATACACTTCGCCGAATCGGAGAACGCGCGGCAGGCGATCGAACTTCTGCACCGCGCCGTGGCCGAGGGCGCGCCCTTCGACGTGGCCATTATGGATCTGCAGATGCCTGACCTGAACGGGTTCGAGCTATCGCGTGCGATAAAAGCCGATGCGGCGATCGCCGCCGTGCGCCTGGTGCTGATGCCCGCCTTCGGCCACCGCGGCGACGGGCAGATCGCACGCGAGGCGGGCATCGCCGCCTACCTGAGTAAACCCGTGCGCCAGTCGCACCTCTTCGATTGCCTGGCAACTATTATGGGCGCTGCCTTCGACATCAACTCGGCGCTCTTTAGCGCGCAGGGTAAATTAGTGACACGCTACTCGCTGGAAGAGAAAAGTAGACAAATCGGGCCGGACAGCCGCATCCTGATTGCCGAAGACAATGTTGTAAACCAGCAGGTCGCGCTGCATCAGGTGGAAAAGCTGGGCTATCAAGCGGATGTCGTAAGCAATGGTCGGGAAGCCGTCGAAGCCCTGTCGCACGTCCCTTATGCGCTGGTGCTGATGGATTGCCACATGCCGGAGATGGACGGACTGGCGGCGACGGCCGAGATCCGACTGCGCGAAGAACGTAACGCCCTGGCCGGAGGAGGGCGCACGCCGATCATCGCGCTGACCGCTAATGCCATGCAGGGCGAGCGCGAGCGCTATTTGGCCGCGGGAATGGACGATTATCTCTCGAAGCCATTCAAACCCGAGCATCTCGCCGCCATCATCAAACGGTGGATAAAGGTGCGACCGAAGCGGTCACCGAAGGGCGCCGCGGTTAGTGAAATTTCCTCGGCTACGGTGACGGCGCCCGCCCCGGATGGAGGCGATGCCGGATGTATCTCAGGCAGGCTCGACGAGCTCAGGATAGAGTTCGGTGAGAAGATAGTCAGCGAAGTGATCGAGCTGTTTCTGGGGGATGCCGTGACCCGCCTCGCGCAAATACGACAGACGATCGAGCAGGACGACCCGTCGGGGTTGGCGCGCGCCGCCCACGGGCTCAAGGGAAGCTGCCGCAATCTCGGCGCGCAGCGAATGGCTGAGTGCTGCGAGCAACTGGAGGAGCAGGGTCACGACGGAGCGTTAAAAACCGCGTCCGCGATTCTGCCGCAGTTGGAAGAGTCATGGAGTCGGATACGGACGCTCCTTGAGGCCGAAAAGGTCCTCGTCGGTTGAAACGCTGCCAAACCCTTTCGGGAAAGCGCGGCGGTTGATATGGCGTCCGGCGAAGTTAAATAAGGAACGCGCGCTTCACGCCTGGCCGGGATTGACCGCGCATATCGACCACCCTTTTCTTTAGATGCCTGCCAGCGCGAGCTTCTGCACGCGCTCGACCACCTCCCCCAGGCTGACGTCGACAGACTGTTTCGTCGCCCGCTCGAACAATTCGACGTTGCCCTCGGTGATCTTTTTGCCGACCGTGATGCGATAGGGAACGCCGATCAAATCCGCGTCCTTGAATTTCACGCCGGCGCGCTCGTCGCGATCATCCAGCAGCGCCTCGAGGCCGGCGCGGCGGAGGTCGGCATAGAGCTTCTCGCCCGCCTCGCGCATCTCCGGCTGTTTGATGTTGGTGATGGTCACAATCACGTCGAAGGGCGCGATCGCCTTTGGCCAGATGATGCCCTCCGCGTCGTGATGAAGCTCGATCGCGGCGGAGAGGATGCGGTCAACGCCGATGCCATAGCTACCCATCACGATCGGCGCCTCTTTGCCGTCCTGCATCAGAACGCGCGCCCCCATTGACTCGGAATATTTGGTGCCGAGCTTGAAGATGTGGCCGATCTCCATCGCCTTGAAAACGTCGAGCGTGCCGCTTTCGCAGCGCGGGCAGCCTTCGCCCGTGACGACCGTGCGCAGGTCTGCCCAGGCGTCGACCGGAATATCGCGCCCGATGTTGACGCCGCGCAGGTGATGCTCATCGCGGTTGGCTCCCGTCGTCATATTGCGCCGACCCTTCAACGCGAGGTCGGCGATGATCCGCACTTCGCGTCCCTCGGTGCGCGCTTTCGCCTTTGCGCCGACGCCGCCGAGGCTCCCGGCGCTCGCGCCGAGGAGCGCGCGAATCTCCTCCGGCTGCGCCGGGCGCACTTCGCTCGCGCCGAGCGCATCGGCCAGCTTCGTCTCGTGCAGCTGGTGGTCGCCGCGCAGGAGCGCGAGCACCGCCTGCGCCCCGTTTTCATCGCCGCCGGCGGTGGCGGCGGTCGTAGAAGACGTGGCGGTGACGATGTAGACCAGCGTTTTGATCTGCTGATCGGCGGCCGCGCCGCCGGGAAAGGCGACGAGGTCATCGATCGTGCGCACGCCCGGGGTCGGAAATTCGACCGGCTCGCTCAGCCCGATACCATCCGTAATCGCGGGCAGCCGCGAGGCCGCCTTTTCGATATTTGCGGCGTAGCCACACGCCCCGCACGTCGCGATCAAATCTTCGCCCGCGTCCGTTTTGACCATAAACTCGTGTGAGGCCGAGCCGCCCATCGCTCCCGACGAAGCTTCGACGATCGAATACTTCAGACCGCACCGGTCAAAGATGCGCTTATAGGCTTCGCGCTGATCCTCGAAAGAACGATCGAGCCCCGCCTCATCCGTATCAAACGAGTAGGCGTCCTTCATGATGAACTGGCGCAGGCGCATCAGTCCCGATTTCGGGCGCGCCTCATCGCGGAACTTCACCTGAATCTGGTACCACACCTGGGGCAGTTGCTTGTAAGAGCGGATTTCGTGGCGCGCGATCGAGGTGAACACTTCCTCATGCGTCATGCCGAGACACAGATCGGCGCCCTTCCGGTCTTGCAGGCGAAACATGTTGTCGCCCATCACCGTCCAGCGGCCCGATTCTTCCCAGATCTCACGCGGATTAAGCGCCGGCAGCAAAAACTCCTGCGCGCCGATACGCGTCATCTCTTCGCGCAGGATGTGCATGACCTTGAGGGAGACCCGCTGCGCGAGCGGCAGGTATGAATAGATGCCGGCGGCGAGCTGCCGCACGAAGCCGGCGCGCAGCAGCAGACGATGCGAAATGACCTCGGCATCGGCCGGGTCTTCACGTAGCGTGGGAATGAAATACTGTGACCAGCGCATGAAAGTTTCTCGTTCCGTTTCGTCAAACAAAAATTGGTTTCGGACAATCCCTCATTCTCGCGCAGCGGTGAGGCTTCTGGCAACTTCCGAAACGGATGACCGGGGAAGCCGCCTTCCATCATGAAACAACTCTCGGGGCTCGCGTCCCCCCGGTTTGCGCGGCTTCGGAAGCGTGATGTAACATCACCTGCCACGATGCAGGTCAGGCACGTGATGGGCAGGCAGGAAAGCGCCGCAAGAGGATGAACAAATGAACGAGTTGCTTAATGCGCCGCTGGCCGGGGTTGATCCTTTGATCAGCCGCGCGGTGGATGGGGAAGTGGCCCGGCAGGCCGAGGGCCTGGAGTTGATCGCCTCGGAAAATTTCGTGAGCGAGGCCGTGCTCGAAGCGATGGGTTCGGTCTTTACGAACAAGTATGCCGAGGGCTATCCGAAAAAGCGCTATTACGGCGGCTGTGAATGGACGGACGTGGTCGAGCAGGCGGCGATTGATCGGGCGAAGGAGCTTTTCGGCGCGGCTCATGCCAACGTTCAGCCGCACAGCGGCGCGCAGGCGAATATGGCCGTCCTGCTCGCGGCGATCCAGTACGGTGATCAGATCCTCGGCATGAACCTCTCGCACGGCGGGCATCTCACGCACGGTCACCCGCTCAATTTCTCCGGCATCAGTTACAAAGTGGCCGACTACGGCGTCTCGCGCGAGACCGAGCAGATCGACTACGTTGAATTGCAGCGCATCGCCGAGGAGCATCGTCCGAAGCTGATCATCTGCGGGGCCTCCGCCTATCCGCGGACGATCGATTTCGAGCGTATCGGTGAGATCGCGCGGGGCATCGGCGCGCGCGTGATGGCCGATATCGCGCACATCGCCGGCCCCGTCGTCGCCGGGCTTCATCCGTCGCCCGTGCCGCACGCCGATTACGTCACAACCACCACGCACAAGACCCTGCGCGGCCCGCGCGGGGGACTCGTGCTCTGCCGCGAGGAGCACGCCAAAGAGGTCGATAAGAAGGTCTTTCCGGGCGTGCAGGGCGGGCCGCTCGTGCATATCATCGCCGCCAAAGCCGTCGCCTTCGGCGAGGCGCTGCGCGATGATTTCAAAGAATACCAGCGAAATATTCTGCAGAACGCCCGCGCGCTGGCCGAAGCGTTACAGGGTGAGGGCTTTCGGCTCGTCTCCGGCGGCACGGATACTCACCTGATGCTGGTTGATGTCTTCAACGGCGGTCAGGGAATTACCGGCAAAGTCGCCGAAAAGGCGCTCGAAGCGGCCACCATTACCGTCAACAAAAACACGATCCCCTTCGATACCAACTCACCCTTCGTCGCCTCCGGCATACGCCTCGGGACTCCGGCTCTGACGACGCGCGGGATGGGTGAAGGAGAGATGCGAACAATCGCGCGCCTCATCGCGCGGGTACTGCACGAGCCCGAATCCGAGGACGTCCGCCGCGCGGTCAAACAACAGGTCGCCGAACTCGCCCACCGCTTTCCGTTGTACCCGAAGCGTCTGCGGCGGCGGGGCGCGCCGGAAGTGGGGGCGATGGGCGCAGACTGAAAACAGTGGTCAGTGGTCGGTGATCAGTGGTCAGAAAAAGCACAGGCGACATCCTGCTGACCACTGACCACCGGCCACTGACCATTGCTACTATCCACTATGGAAGCTATATTCGGGCACGGTGGCCTCATCGCACGCGCCCATCCCGACTACGAATATCGTCCCGGTCAGATCCAAATGGCTGAAGCGGTGCTGCGCGCTTTCGAGGAGCGGCGCCATCTGATCGTCGAGGCGGGGACGGGGACGGGTAAGACTCTCGCCTATCTCGTTCCGGCGATCGCCGCGGCGACTGCGCGCGGCACGCGCGTGCTCATCTCGACAGGCACGAAAAATCTGCAAGAGCAATTGATGGAGAAGGACATTCCCTTCCTGCAGCGCGTCCTGCCTAAAAAATTTACCGCCGCCTACATGAAGGGAAGGAGCAATTACGCCTGCCTCAATCGCATCAAGAAAGCGGAGGGCGCGCCGATCCTCGAGGGCCTCGACGATGTCGATTATTTTGAGGAGGTACGCCGCTGGGCGAGAGAGTCGCAGACGGGCGACCGCGCCGAACTCACCGACCTTCCCGAATATCTCTCGTTCTGGCGACAGATCGACGCGCGCTCTGAAACCTGCCTCGGGCAGAAGTGTCCTGATTATGATGCCTGCTTCATCACGCGCATGAGACAGCGCGCGACCGAAGCGGATATCGTGATCGTCAATCACCATCTCTTCTTCGCCGATCTCGCCCTGCGCGGCGGAGAATACGGGCAGGTCCTGCCCGATTACTCCGCCGTTATCTTCGATGAAGCGCACGCCATCGAAGACATCGCCGCCGACTACTTCGGCGCGCAGATCTCGAACTATATGGTCGAAGATCTGCTGCGTGATCTGCAGCAGCTTCCCGTCACGGATACGGGCGCCAATCGCGAGTTGACGCGGAGCGCCGGACGCGTGGCGCGCTTCGGCGAACAGTTCTGGCTGGGATTTCACGGCGGACGCGCCGAAGAGGGTAGATTTCCGCTGCTGCCCGGCACGTTCGCGCGCCGCACAAGGGACGGCGAGATCGAAGCGACCGCGCTCGGCGACGCATATCTCAGCCTTGACGGCTCGCTGCAGCGGATGGAGACGACGCTCGACGCTCTCGCCGGCGAGCAGCCGCCGGAGGTCGAGAACCTCCTGCGACGCATCCGCGAGTTGCGCTTCAATCTCGAATTCATCGTCGCCGGCGATGATCAGCGCTACGTCTACTGGGTGGAGCGGCGCGGGCGCGGGGTGTGGCTGCACGCGTCACCGATTGACGTCTCAAGCCTCTTGCAGGAGAAGCTTTTCGAGAGAGTCGAGACGGTCGTCCTGACCTCGGCGACGCTCTCGAGCGCGGGAAATTTCGGTTTCGTCCGCGAGCGTCTGGGTCTTCCCGCAGAGACGGAAGAGCTCGTCGCGCCCTCCGGCTATGATTATGAAAGGCAGGCGATTCTCTATCTGCCGCCGCGGATGCCCGATCCGCGCTCTCCCGAGTGGGCCGACCGGGCGGCCGCAGAAGTCGTTAAAATCCTGAACGTCTCGCGGGGACGAGCCTTCGTGCTGTCGACGAGCCTCGCGGGGATGCGCGCGCTGTATGAGCGCGTCGCGCCGCTGATCGATTATCCGTGCTTCGTGCAGGGCAGCGCGTCGAAAGCCGGGCTGCTCGATAAATTCCGCGCGACGCCGCACGCCGTCCTGTTCGCGACCGCCAGCTTCTGGCAGGGCGTCGATGTGCGCGGCGAGCAACTGTCGTGCGTGATCGTGGATAAGCTGCCGTTTGCGGTGCCGAGCGATCCGGTCGTCGCCGCCCGGCAGCGGTTCATTGACGAACAGGGGGGATCGAGTTTTTACGAATACAGCGTGCCGCAGGCGATCATCAGCCTGAAGCAGGGCCTGGGTCGTCTGATTCGCAGCGCGACCGACCGGGGCGTGCTCGCCGTGCTCGACCCGCGCCTCAGGACGCAAGGCTATGGCCGCCTCTTTCTCGCCAGCCTGCCCCCCTGCCGGACGACCTCGGACCTCGCCGAAGTCGCCAGCATCTTCGGCGCCGGCATGAAGGTCCCGACCCTCTGAGCTTGAAACTTGAAAGGCCCAAACCTTACACTTACCCGATATGTTTGAGGTAATGATCGAACGCAATTTTTCGAGCGCGCACCAGTTGCGTGGCTACCGGGGAAAGTGTGAGAACCTTCACGGGCACAACTACCGGATCGAGATTTTCGCGCGTGGTCGAGAACTGGATAACATCGGCCTGCTCGTTGATTTCGGCGAATTGAAGACCGCCGCCGATGAAGTGGTCCAGTATCTCGACCACCGCAATATCAACGAACTGCCGCCCTTCGACGAAGAGCTCAACCCGTCGGCGGAAAACCTCGCGCGTTACATTCTGGAGCGCGTCCGCGGGCGCGTCGGCGATGATCGCGTACAGGTTTACAAAGTCCGCTGCTACGAGACGCCGACCAGCGTCGCGACCTACCAGATAGAATAGTCCGGAGTCTGGAGTCCAGAGTCCTGAGTCAAAACGCCGCATAGAAACCGGCCTCTCGACTCCCGACTCTTGGACTTAAGACTCTCTGACTGTTTATTCGGACTGTTTATGTCGAGACGAGGGTTCCGATATCGATCTTGTATTTTCTGATTTTGCTGTAGAGGCGGGGGCGATAGATGCCCAGCAAGTTGGCCGCCGCCTGTTTATTGCCGCCCGTTCGCTGAAGCGTCTTTTCGATCACCAGTTTCTCGATCTCTTCGAGCGTCAGGTTGGGCGGCACATCCCACGCCGCGCCCTGCGCGGCCTTTTCCGGCAGCGAGCCGTTATCGAAGGGAAGATCAACCGGCTCGAGCTTATTATTCTTGGCGAGCAGCACGGCGCGCTCGATGACGTTTTGCAGTTCGCGGACGTTACCGGGCCAGGTGTGCGCGAAGAGGCGCTGGTAGGCGGCCTGCGAGATGCCGGTGATCGGCCGCTGGTATTTGCGCGCGTACATCTTGAGGAAGTACTCGGTCAGGAGCTGGATGTCATCGGTCCTCTCGCGCATCGGGGGAACGTGAATCGTGATCGTCGAGATGCGATAGAAGAGATCATCGCGCAGCATTCCGTCGCGGATCGCGTCGGCCGGGAGGCGATTCGTCGAAGAGATAAGGCGGAAATCGACGGCGTAAGTTCGCTCCGAACCGATCTTGCGATAGCTTCTTTCCTGAAGAACGCGCAGCAGCTTCGGTTGCAGCTCGACCGGCATCTCGGCGATTTCATCGAGCATCAGCGAGCCGCCCGCCGCATGCTGGATCAGCCCGTCTTTGTCGGCATGCGCACCGGTAAATGCTCCCTTGGTGTGGCCGAATAATTCAGATTCGATCAGTTCTTTGGGCAGGGCGGCACAGTTGACCTTGATGAAAGGTTTTTTGGCGCGGAG
>JANOGZ010000507.1:0-5913 GCA_031406255.1 Pyrinomonadaceae bacterium
TGAAAGATAAAGCTTTTCAACTGGCTGTCGCCAGCAAACGCCCGGTGAAATTCTTCGAGATTGATACTCTTTCGCGCTTGTTCGAGCGTTTCGCCGCGCCTCACGGCGGCTTCGGTTTGATGTTTGAGTTCGTTCAGCAAACGGATCATTTGCCTCACGTGTGAATCTTCGCGCATCACCGCGCCGTGTCCGGGAACAATGATTTTCGGCTTGATTTCGAGAAGCTTTTCGAGCGTCGCGGCGTAATCAGCCGGAAGGACACGGTCTAAGTATTTAGCATGATGGCGTAAAGCAGAAGTGTTTTGTGACAAAAGGGCATAAAACGGTGACGAACGAAACCGGAAGGAACAGAGAGAATGGTTTGAAGGTTTTTTGCGTTTATTCAGCAGCCAGGTCTTGCGCGTAAAACATTTGCGGCTCACTGAGCTACCCGACCACGATTGGTCTTGCCCAGTCGTGTTAATGCGATGTATAGATGATGCCTCTCGCTGCTCTGTGTAGTCTTTCAGGTGGGGGAACACTGGTCAACTACGCGGTGAATAAATTCATGCGCTTGTCCCTGCTAACCAAACGTCTGAGCAGCTTTCCCAGGGCTGCCGTAGAGCGGCGCGTGGCGCGAGACTCTAGGCCGTGCAATGCCGGGTTATCCCCGCTAAACCCGGAGGCCATTTTGTTGGTTGACTGCGGGGTGGCAAGCCCCAACCACTGTCTCACGACAGGAGAGCAACAACCACAACGCTACTCGCCATTGCCGACATCACGGCGAGCGTCGGTCGCCCGACTGAGGCGTTGCGTGCGGGATGTTTGGGTTGAATTATACCACCGCTCTCGCACTCCTCCATGCAATAAATTACGTAGCCTCCGTGCTCGCCAACGAAAGGTGATGAGGTGAACAAAATAATTTCCTCTCTTATTTGTCTTCTGCTCTCCGCGGGCCTCGTCCACGCAGAGCAGTCGAGCGTGCTTCTCCCTGATATGGTAATCGCCGCCTTGTCCGAGGAGCTATCCGGCGAAGCCGCCAAACGTAACCTCGAGTATGTGGCGCGTCACCATCGGATGCGCGGCTCGCGGGGCTTCCGCGCCGCCGCGGAGCACATCGCCGAGCAACTCCGCACCTACGGACTCGCTGACGTTCGCATCGAGCAGTTCGCGGCTGACGGCGCGATTTTCTACGGCACCCAAAAGTCGCGTCCGGCATGGGACGCCGATTTCGCCGAGTTGTGGGAACTGCGGGAAACTCGTGACGGGTTGGTCCCTCATATCCGTCTCGCCAGCTGGGAGGCAATGCCGGTGACGCTGGCGCAGGATAGCGAAAGCGGCGATGTCAAAGCGGAACTTGCTGATGTCGGAAACGGCACGTCTGAGGGTGACTACGCCGGGAAAGACGTGCGCGGGAAGATCGTTCTGGCCGCGGCGCAGCCGGTCGCGGTGGCGCGCCTGGCGGTCGAGCGCTACGGGGCCGCCGGCATCATCAGTTACGCCCAGAACCAACGCACCGCCTGGTTTGGTGAAAACGAAAACCTGGTGCGGTGGGGGCATCTCGACAGCTTCTCTCGGAAACCGACGTTTGCGTTTATGGTCTCACTCAAGCAAGCGCGCACATTCCAGCAAAGGCTGGCGCGCGGCGAGCGCGTGCGGCTTCACGCGGTGGTGCGCGCCGGACGACACGCCGGCTTCTATGATGTCGTCACCGCCACCATTCCGGGCGCCGACCCGCGGCTGCGCCAGGAGGAGATCGTTTTCAGTTGCCATCTGGATCACCAGCGTCCCGGAGCAAACGATAACGCCAGCGGCAGCGTGACCATTCTGGAGGTGGCGCGAACGTTCGCCAAACTAATCCGCGACGGCAGGATCGCCCGCCCCGCCCGCACCCTGCGATTCATCTGGCCGCCGGAGATTGAAGGGACGCTCGCGCTTCTGAATGCTCGCCCCGAACTTGTTCCTCGGATGAAGGCGGTCATTCACATGGATATGGTCGGCGGCGGCCCGGAGACGAAAGCCATCTTCCATGTGACGCGGGGTCCGGCCAGTATGCCCTCTTTCGTTAATGATGTGGCGGAGCAGTTCGGCGAATTCGTCAATCGGCAGTCGGCCAAATTCGCCAAGGGCGAAGCGGCCGACTACCCCTTGAACGCGCCCGAAGGCGGGAAGGAGGCGCTGCAGGCGGAACTGGCCGAGTTCTCAATGGGCAGCGATCATCAGGTCTACACCGATAGTTCCTTCCGCATACCCGCGATATATTTGAATGACTGGCCTGACCGGTATATCCACACTAATTTGGACTCGCCGGCGAACGTTGATCCCACCAAGCTGAAGCGGGCCGGTTTCATCGGCGCCGCCAGCGCCTACTTTTTAGCGAACCTCGGGCCGAAAGATGCGCCCGCCGTTTTGCGTATCATCCAGGCCGGCAGCCTGCGCCGCACCGCCACGATGCTCAAGCGCCGCGCCGAAGTGCCGGTCGAAGAGGCTGAGAACCTCGCCCGGTTCCACTTCTGGTACGAACGCGCACTCGCAGATTCGATGGAGCGGTTTTTTGTCATCCCCACCGACACGCGCGCCGCGGCCGCAGTCTTCCTTAACGATCTGGAAAAGCTCATCGGAGCGATCAAACCTCCCGCGCCTGCGCGCGGCGACGGGCAACGGGTCTTCCGCCGCAACCCGGATATCAAGGGGCCCTTATCCGCCTTCGGCTATGACTACTTTACAGATCACTATGGGGCGGAGCGCGAGGCGGCCATCCGCCTGCTGCGGTTTCAAGGCCTGCGCGGCTCCGGAGGCGACTACGCGTACGAAGTACTGAATTTCGTCGATGGCTCGCGCACTGCGCAAGAGATCCGCGAGGCGGTCGCGGCCGCATATGGCCCGATTCCGCTGGAAGTGGTGGGGGAATATCTGCGTGCCCTCGAATCCATCGGTATTATTAAAGCGCAGCCGTAAGTTGTCATTTGACAAGCACCGCCCATGCCCTTGACGAACACGCGCTCGGCGGCGATCACTCTTGCCCGCATTGAGTGGTAAAGCGACCATGCGCGATTGGATTCGTTTGTCCACTTCAATGCCGCCGAATTCCCGTCAGCCGGGTGGGGACACAAGAAGAGCCGCAATCGTCGCCGACTGAACATGATGGCTAGAGATCTCGCGATCACCTTCGCCGGTGGGGGAAACAGAGCGTTCTACCAGCTCGGGCTAATGCGTCGCTGGCGAGACAGACTCCTGCCGCGTGTCGCCGTCATGGCGACATGCAGCGCGGGCGCGTGCGTCGCGACGATGTTGTTGAGCGGACGGGAACGGGAGGCGAGCTCCTTCTGGAAACAGCGGCGCAACGGAACAACAAAAAATTTCGAGTGGGGTAAACTCCTCCGGGGCACGCGTCCGACCCCGCATGAGCCGATCTACCGCGACACGTTGCTTCATGCCTTCACGGACGGCGGGCTGGAGCGCGTACGGTCTCAGCCCTTTCCGGTGCTCATTCTGGCCACTGCTTTTCCCAGAGGCATGCCGGCCCTGGCGGCGGTGATGCTCGGGCTGTGCGCGTACAACATCGAGAAGAGGCTGCGCGAAGAGATGATTCACCCATCGTACGGACGCCGCATTGGCTTCAAGGCGATGGCTTTCGACGCGCGGGAATGTAAAACGCCGGAGGAGCTGGCGGATCTCATCATCGCCTCCTCGGCGTCGCCACCGTTTACGTCGCTCGGCAGCTTTTCCGGCCACCGGCTGCTCGATGGCGGCATTATTGATAACGTCCCCGCATTCCTCGCCGACGAAGTGCCGGGGGTAGAACTAAACCTGGTGCTTCTGACGCGTCCGTACCCGTCTCACGTCATCGGCAGGCAAGGGTCACGGCTCTACATAGCTCCGGTCAAACCCCTCCCTGTGCACCGGTGGGACTACACTCGCCCGGAGCTAATCGACGCCACCATTGCGGCAGGTGAGCGTGATGCCGGGACGTACCTCCCGTTATTGATCGAGTTCCTGAGTTAGTCAGGACCACTCCCGTTTTGAGGATTTTCAGCCCTTGCCGGATGAAATATATTTTGCGGGCTGAATAGATTGGGGCCGCTAGAAACCTGTCCGGCGCCGTTTATTCTCACTACTTAGCGGCCGCCGGCCGCCGCTAATATGGTTCGCCGCTTGCAACTGGACCGTATATTAGTGCATCATAGGTCGTGGTTATTCCTTCTCTCTGGCATCAACGGTGATGCGCCCCACGCTGGATAATCTTTCGCGATGGCGTTCTGGATAGTTCGAGAGTAGGCTGATTTCAACCTTAGAAGCCGCTCCCTCAAGAGCACCCGAACGCAAGCCTTCGCTGCTACCGTTACATCGAAGTCACCTTAGATTCGCAGCTTCTCCCAGATACTCCTGCGTAAGGAGAGGTACACGTTTATGTCTATGAAACTTTATGTCGGTAATCTGTCGTTCCAGACTTCGAGCGACGATTTGCAGCAACTATTCGCGCAAGCGGGCACGGTCGAGTCAGCGTCGGTCGTTGAAGATCGCGAAACCGGGCGCTCACGCGGCTTCGGCTTCGTCGAGATGTCCAGCAACGAAGAAGGCCAGGCGGCCATTCAGCAGTTCAACGGCAAGGAATTCAACGGGCGCAGTCTGACCGTCAACGAAGCCCGCCCGCGCGAAGATCGCGGCAATCGTGGCGGCGGCGGTGGCGGTGGACGCGGCGGCTACGGCGGCAATCGCGGTGGCGGCGGCGGTGGCGGTGGACGCGGCGGCTACGGCGGCGGCGGTGGAGGCGGCGGAAACCGCGAGCCACGCTGGTAAGCTCCTTCGGCCATCCAATCCCGGTGACCCTTTCAAGCGAAGCGCCTCCGACGATGACAAGTACCGCCGGAGGCGCTCGAACATTTTTAAGCAAACAGAGGTGTGCTCCCATTCATGGTTTGAGCAGCACCAAAGGATTTTCATGAATTTTTCTCAATTGGGACTACAGCCCGCGCTGACGCGCGTGTGCGAGTCTCTCGGATACTCCGAACCAACACCAATACAAAAAGAAGCGATCCCCGTTATTCTCAGCGGCTCCGATCTGATCGGCTGTGCCGAAACCGGCTCGGGAAAGACCGCCGCGTTCCTGCTGCCCGCAATCCAACGCATGGCGGAACGGGCGCGCCCCGGCATCCGGATGCTCATTGTCGCTCCGACGCGCGAGCTGGCGTCACAGATCGAAGCGAGCTACCGCTCGCTCCTCCCGAAAAAGAATGCTCGCTGCGTGACCTTGATCGGCGGCGCGGGAATGGGCCGCCAGACCGAGGCGCTACGGCGCGGCGTCAGCGTCGTGATCGCGACACCCGGACGCCTCCTCGATCACATGGAGCGCGGCGCGATTGACTTCTCTTACGTGGAGACGCTCGTCCTTGATGAAGCTGACCGGATGCTCGACATGGGCTTCTGGCCTTCGATCCGGCGCGTGCTCGCCGCGCTTCCCGTCGAGCGGCAGACGCTGCTCTTCTCCGCCACGATGTCGCCCGCGATCGAACAACTCGCGCGCTCGACCATGCGCAAACCAAAACTCATCGAGGTCAACACGCGCGGGCGCGCCGCCGAAATGGTCGATCAGACCGCCTATCCGGTGGCGATGGAATCGAAGACGGCCCTCCTGCTTGACCTGTTGGAGCGCGAACGCTTCGAACGAGTGCTCGTTTTTACGCGCACGCGGCGCGGGGCCGAACGCCTCTCGCATATTCTCGAAGCGCGTGAGCATAAAGTGAATCGTATTCACGCCGATCGCACACAGCCGCAGCGCGAAGCGGCGCTGCGCGGCTTTAAGGACGGCCACACCCGCGTGCTGGTGGCGACCGACATCGCGGCGCGCGGCATTGACGTTGACTCGATCTCGCACGTCATCAATTACGATGTTCCAACAGCGCCGGAAGATTACGTGCATCGCATCGGGCGCAC
>JANOGZ010000517.1:0-4816 GCA_031406255.1 Pyrinomonadaceae bacterium
CCCCGCCCCGCGCCCCTATTTAATTGCCGGGCCCCCCGCGCGCTGAAAAAAGCGTTAACCCCCCGGGGGGCCGGGGGCGGGGGGGCCCCCCGCTCGGGGGCCGCGCGCCCCCCCGCCCCGACGCGTGATCATACGGAGCGCATGCTCCGCTGGTTCGGCGTGCCCGTCGAGACGAGCGCCACACGGCTCGACGAAACGCCGACGATAGCGGTCACCGGCCCGGCCCGCTTTGCGGCGCGCGACATAGCGATTCCCGGCGACATTTCAGCGGCGACATTCTTTATCGCCGCGGCCGCGCTTCTGCCCGGCTCGACTCTGCGAATCAGGGGCGTCGGCCTCAATCCGACACGCACGCAAATTCTGCGAACGCTCGAAACGCTCGACGCAGAGGTGCGTGTGTGCGAGACGGGCGAGCGGTGTCACGAAAATATCGGGGAGATCGAGGTGCGCGGCACGGGCCGCTTTGTTCCCGGCGCTTCGGCAGCGCGGGAGAATGGTTCGGTCGTCATCCGCGGCCCGGCCATCGCCGCGCTGATTGACGAGTTGCCGGCGCTCGCCGTCGTCGGAACACAAATCGAGGGCGGACTCAGGATCCGCGAGGCGAGTGAGTTGCGCGTGAAGGAATCGGATCGGATCCGCGCGACGGTCGAGAATCTCCGGGCGATGGGCGCCGAGGTCGAAGAGTATGAGGATGGCCTGGGTGTGGCGGGGCCGGTGCGGCTGCGCGGCGCGCGGCTGGAAACATATGGCGATCACCGCATCGCGATGGCCTTCAGCGTGGCGGCGCTGATCGCCGCAGGCGAGTCGGAGATCGTCGGCGCCGAAGAGTGCGTCTCGGTATCTTTCCCCGAATTCTTTCAACTACTCGAATCAGTGATTGAAAGATGAAGGAGCCGCCGCGCCGCCGCCTGCGCATCGCCGTTATCCGAGGAGCCACCCTCTCTGCGGCGTAGTGCTCCATCACCGCAGTTGGATGCGGCATATGAAAGTGTGTCGATCGAGCAGCCAGCTTCAGGTCTACTTTGGATCGAGGAATAATTTGACGTTGGCGACGCGGAATGTTTACGCTGAAATAGTTGAACAACATAGAATGCGCCACGTTAACGAGAGTCAACCCATACGGGTGACTGGTGCTGGCTTTAATGAGAGCGGCGAAATGGCAAAAGAGACAGGTACATTAAAAGAGGGTGACGTTACGGCTGGAGCACGTGCGCTGCCACGAGCCACGATCGCAATTCTTATTCCCTGCTACAACGAGGAATTAACCGTCGCCGAGGTCGTCCATCAATTCCGCGCCCAGATACCCGAGGCGGATATCTACGTTTTTGATAATAATTCATCCGATCGGACGGTCGAGAAAGCCCGCGAAGCCGGCGCCATCGTCTTCTACGAAAGACGGCAGGGTAAGGGCTACGTCGTCCAATCCATGTTTCGTCAGGTTGACGCCGATGTTTATGTCATGGTGGATGGAGATGGGACTTACCCGCCGGCCGAGGTGCACAGGTTAGTCGAGCCGGTTTTGAAAGATGAGGCTGATATGGGGGTCGGCTCAAGATTGCATGATGAATCTGAGAGCCAGTTCAAGTCTCTCAACCGCCTGGGCAACAGGTTGTTTCTATCTGTTTTGAACTACACATTTAAAGTCAGAATAACAGATATGCTATCCGGCTACCGCGCGTTCAACCGGAGGTTCGTGAAAGGTGTTCCGCTGTTCGGCGGTGGCTTCGAAATCGAGACGGAGTTGACAATCAAGGCGCTGGAGCGGGGTTACCGAATCGTTGAGATTCCGGTGGGCCTTACGCACCGACCCGAAGGAAGTTTTTCGAAGATCAGGATAGCTCACGATGGAATACGCATTCTCAATATGATCCTGGCGCTTTTTCGAGATTACAAACCTCTAACATTCTTAGGGGCTGCGGGATTAATCTTAATTGGTCTCGGTTTCATCCCCGGCCTGATCGTCGTTTATTAATTCCTAAAGACCGGTCTGGTTACTCGCCTGCCATCCGCTGTGCTGGCCGTCGGACTGGTTTTATCCGGGATGCTTTCAATCACGGTAGGGCTGATCCTTCACACTATCGTCCGGCGCTCTCAGGAATTCGATTTCCAGTTACAAACTCTGACGGATGAATTGGGCCATCAGATTAAGAGGGAGATCTTACGCATCAAGGAGTAGAGGAAAAAGCAGATGGGAGGGGCATGATTGCCGCCCCGGAGATCATGGCCCATGCCAAAAACTGCCGTCAATGGATGTACCGTCGCCTCGCCTCTTTTATTGGGCAACGCATTCTTTGCGATTGGGCGTAAGGATTGGAAACCTAAGCTTAATCCCCTTGCGCTAGCGCAGGCGGTACTGACGTGGCGCTGTGCCGGAGTGGTCACATGCAATTGCAAACGGCTATAAAATTCCATTCTCAAAGTAACTTTTCATCACCTTCGTAGCGCGCGGATCTCTGCGAATGCTTTTGTGTGATGCGGATCGATTTCGGTGGCTCGCGTCAAGTGCTTCAACGCCTCGTCCCTGCGCTTCAGCTGGTGGGCGTAGAGGTATCCCAAATTGTAATGCGCGTCCGCCGAGTTCGGGTCCAACTCAATCGCCCGCGCGAACTCCGCCGCCGCCTCATCAATCATCCCCTTCTGATAATACGCCGTGCCGAGGTCGTAATGCGCCAGCGCATAGCTGGGGTTGAGTTTGATAACTTCCTGATACTCCTTGATCGCCTCGTCGAGTTGATTATTCCTGTGATACAGCAGCCCGAGGTTCAGATGAGCATCCGCGTAATCCGGCTTTATTTTCAGCACCTGCCCGTACTCGACCATCGCTTCGGCATTCCGGTTCGTCTCGCCGTAAATCTGCGCGAGGTTGTAATGGCTGTACGCGTTGTTGGGGTTCTCATTCAGGTCCGCCCGATACTCGCTGACCGCCTGCTCGTAGCGGCGCATCCGGTGATGTTCCTGCGCCGCGTTGAAGTGTGAGCCTGTGGCCGGCGGCGGAGTCTGCCGGTTCTGCTTCTTCGCGTAGAAGATGCCAACCATCGTGAAGAAGCAGAGCGTCAGAACCGTAAACGAATTGAGATACCTTCGCTTGCTTTGAGTTGACTTTCGCATGATCCTTCATCCAAGAGCGCCGGACGTCTTCCGCCTGATTCTTCAAACGCTCCCGGCGTCGCGCGCCTCAACTTTCCACAGGGCCGACGACCCTCGCGGCGTAGGCGACCAATCGTCTCTCCAGGAAAAAGAGCGCGACCAGCGTCGCCAGCCCCGCAATCAACAACAGCGTTTTATATGCCGGCGGACGGTATTGGAAATTAATCCTGTGTTCGCCCGGTTCAAGCCGTACTCCCATGTAACTCGGTGACAGCATCAAGGCATCCTTCTCCACGTTGTCTACCAGGACGCGCCAGTAAGGATGATAAGTAGTTTTAAAGAGGAGGTAAGACGTGTCCTTCAAAGCAACCGCTGCGCTGGATGACTGCGCACTGTCCCGTGTCGAACTAATCTGTGCGGCATTGACGTGCTTGAAATTCTCCTTACCGGGCGGGGAGAAATCTTTGCTGATGTCTATCCACTCCTTATAATCGCCCTTGTCCTTCTCGAAGAAGATGGACGGGTGTTGCTTTAATGTCGGCAGGTCGCTCCTTAGCCACTTTAGATTAGCGCGATAAAAATCTTCCTTCGGCCCGTAGAAAGCGAGATCCGACCGCACCAGGTCAAAATAGCCCGAGGTCTGTACCCTGTAGACTGCCCAGTCGCCAATCGTTTTAACCGGCTTCACGAAATCGGGGAATGTCTTCCCGATAGGTGCGACAACGTATGCGATGTTGAACAGGTTGTAGTGCGTCGGGTTGTTCTCGTCGAAATAAACTTGGATATCCGCGTTGAGCGACATGGCGTGATACAGATACCCGAGGTTGTCTGTCATTTCCGTGCTGAGGAGAGCGTAGAGCGGGACATCGCCGACAGTGAACTTGCTGCCCCATGTGGTTGGCAATCCGGCGAACACCCGCCCCGGCGCTTCCTTCTGCATGTTTCTGAGCAGGCCCATCATCTCGTCGAAGCTCGCTTTTTTCTCTTTCATCGCCTCCTGGGTTCTGGCCATGAAAAATTCATTCTCATTCAGATAAGACACCCTCTCGCCCCAGGTCGGGAGTAGAATGATAATGATTAGAATTAAGGGTAGCGCCGCAGTGAGGATGACGGAGCTAACCTCCGGCCTGCCACTCACCCCCGCTTCGCTGTCATGCCCCTTCCTTAAGGACAGGGTGAGTTTTCTTCCAGTCGCCCTGAGGGCACCCCAGAGGGCATGGAGTCCGATTCCGATGAGCAAAATGGCCGCCAAGTGTACCCCGCCGATGAAGCGGTGGAGGTGCAAGTCGGAGCCCATCGGGAGCAGGTTCAGGAGGCCCCCCCAGGTCGGCCGCCCGAAGTACAGGAGCAGCCACAGGAAAAAGAGTGCGAAAGTGATGCGGTCGCGCTCGTCTCTTCGCGTCAAGGCGCGAGCCAGCCCGAAAAACATTAACAGCGTGAGGACCGGGAGCGCCAGCATTGCGATGTCGTCATAGCGGGTGGATTATCGACCGGCGCTGTGCTCGCCGTCATGCTGGCAGCCAAACACCCAACCCACGTTCAAGCAACAGCGTTGTTGGCACCGACATTGTGGCTCAATGGCTGGATGATCCCGTGGTACGCGCGCTTGTTTCGGCTGGTCGGGCAAAAATGTGTCGCTAACCTGTTTTCGTTTCCCCACCACAAACCGTACGGCATCAAAGACGGCCGCATCAGAGATTTCATTCAGCGCGCGCGCCAATCTCGCGGC
>JANOGZ010000582.1:0-2833 GCA_031406255.1 Pyrinomonadaceae bacterium
TCGCCCAGGTAGCGCTGCACCTTCGCCAGATTCGCCGTCATCGGCGAGCACACCCCTTTGCAAGTTGTGAAGATGAAGTTGATCAGCACGACCTTGCCCCTGAGCAGGTCGTCGTAGAAGCGGATCGGCTTGTTGTCCTGCGTCACCAATTCCAGATTGGTGAAATAGCTGGCCGCCGCCTCCGCACGCGATGCGCTCGGGCCAGCCTTATCTTTGGTGACTTCAGCGCTACTGTTCGTGATCGGGAGCGGCACCTGCCGCAGACTCGCGCCGCTATCCGCTCCGGTGATTACCGTGCCGGCACCCCCATTCGCTCCTCCCCCGCTGTTCGGCTGACCCTGAGAGGTGTTGCTGTTCTTCTGCACAGAAGTTTGACCGGCATCCTTCGCCGCCGCTTCGGTCAGCGCGGTGACCAGAGTCGCGGTTGGCGACAGGCCATGAACGCGCGTCCAGTACCGGGCCGCGTCATTACCGACGAGGATCATCGGCGTGTGACTGTTGATATCAGCGGCAGAGGCGCCGAGCGCTTTGAGCAGATGGTCAATCTCAGGCTTGCTGCCCGTTACAAACGTCCATCCCGGCGCGGCATTGAACTTTTCGGAAAAGCTCTTGAGCCTTGCGGGCACGTCGGTCGTCGGATCAACGCTGATCGAGATCAACTCGATGTCGCGCCCCACGCGCTGGGCTAATTCCTGCTGAACCTTACGCATCCGGGCGGTCATCGGCGGGCAGACGCCGTTGCAGGTCGTGAAGATGAAGTTGATGGCGACGGTTTTGCCTTTGACGAGATCGGAGTAGAAGCTGAGCTTGCGCCCATCCTGATCGTAGACGCTGGTCTCGGGAATCACGCTGATCGTGGCTGGCAGCGGGGAACTCAGAGAAGCCTGCTGCGTCCGGGCGAGAGTAGCAGCCGTATCATCGGCAGCCGTAGTGGTGCTCGTCGCCGCAGACGAAGCGGCCGCGCTGCTATTACCGCTAACGCGAGTGAGGAACATGCCGCACTTTGGACACCTCGACCGTGGCTTGGCGGCGGTGACCTCCGGATGCATCGGGCACGCGTAACGCGCCGCCGCGGCAGTTGACTTGGCTGTCTTATTAGCCGCCGTCTTCTGCGAAGAATGCTTGTGCCGGCATGCTCCGTTAGGGCAGGCCAGCGCCGGGGTGGCGGCGAAGCTGCTGAACGTGAGCGCGAAAAGAGCCAGGGCCGAGAGGGCGAAAGTGGTGCTGCGTTTCTTCATTAATTGATTCCTTCTTTCTTAATATCGCTACGTTCCGCTTTGTTAACGACGGGCACCGAAGTGAAAGGCAGATCACCAAAGCCCACGCCCCGTGATGAAGTTCTGGCCATTACGTTGTAGAGACCGGCGCGCGGAAACATCTGCGCCACTTCATAGACCCCGTCTCCGACCTCTTTCGCCCACTGCCGCTGTTGCCAGATGCCCGGCGGTTCATAAGTCAGAATCTGAAGATCTTTTAAGCCTGTGATCGGCTGTTTGGTCACCGAATCAATGACTTTGAATCTGAGCGTCGCCGCGTCTCCCGGATTGAACTGCTCTCCTTTGAAGAGCGCTTCGATGGCCACGGCGCCAGCAGTCTGGCGCTTCCCGACTTCGGCAGATTCACCGACCTCTAACTGAAAGCAGTTAACAATGCGCGGCTGATTGATCAGCACGGGGACATCGAAGCGTCCCGCGCTCTTCAGCTTGATCGGCGACGAGTAAACTCCCGGCGCCACCTCGGAGAGGCTCCGGTCAATCAGCATCAGCGCGTGCGGCCGTCGCTTGTAATTGTTGATCGTGCCCATCGGGGCCATCATTCCCTCAACGTAGTAATAAATCATCTGGTCGGGAGTGTTGGCGATCATCACGCCATTCCCCTCCGGGGTGGGTACGATCATGTCCGCCACGCCGATCTCTTCGGCCACCGCGCTGGGCGCCAAACGTCCGGCCTGGATATCAACCGGTGCGAATTTGCCCTTGGCGACCTCGCCCAGATCAATGAGCGAGAACTTCTCCGAACCCGTACCGCGGATGTATGCGTAGCGCCCGGTGAAGGACACCTGATCGGGCTCTTTCACCACGGCGCCGCTGCTCGTGATCATGTTAGTGGCGGAATCAAAGACCGTCACCGTACTGTCGATCTGGTTGACGGCGAAACCGTAACGCCCGCGCGGCTCGAAGCGCAGCGCCACCACCCCGCGCCTGACCGCGATGGTCGCCACCACCTCCTGCCGGGCCGGGTCGATCACGCTGATCGCTTCGCCGTTAATGGCCGCGACGTAAATGAGACGGCTGGCGCCACCATTAGCGACCGGCACCGGCGTTTTACCGACCGGAATGTCGGCTACTTTCTTGAGCGACTTCGTATCGATGGCCGAGACGGTGTCGGCGGCGCTGTTGGTGACGTAGGCGAAAGTGCCATCCGCAGTAAAGGCGATATTGTGAAGGCCCGCGCCGACCTCGACGGTGCCGAGGAGTCGGTTGGTCTCGGTATCAATGATTGCCACGGATGGCGAAGAATCGAGGCCGACCCAGAGGCGGCGCCCGTCGGGTTGCAGCGCGACCCGCGTCGGCTTTGTCTTCTCGCCAAACTTGATGGTGTCGATGATCTTCTTGGTTAAAGTATTGATGATCGCGACCGCCGATTGCCCGGGCAGCGTCACGTAAAGGAAATCCGTGTTGCGCGAGAGCACCCAGTCCGCGCCCGCCCCCGGCAGGGTGATCAGGTTTTCGAGCTTCGTCTTGCTGAAGGCGACCTGCGGGTTAATCACCGAGATCGTGTTGTCGTGATTGAGGGTGAGCAGTAGATAGCTGTTGAGGTCGACGTCGGCGCG
>JANOGZ010000591.1:0-4965 GCA_031406255.1 Pyrinomonadaceae bacterium
GACACGCGCCAGCGAACGAGAGTCGCTGGCGCGTGTCCCTTTTTGCTGATTTGTTATTTTGAGAAGTATCGAGACTACCGGCGAATCGCATCGCCGACATCTTTAATCGCATCCCCGACTTTGCGCTTGGCCTCGCCAAAACCCTCCTGAACTTTTCCCCCGGCGCGATCGGCGGCCCCATCGTCCTCCATGTCCCGATCGCCGGTTGCTCTTCCGACATTTTCTTTCACGGCGCCCTTCGCCTGATCGAATTTACCTTCAACCTCATCCCTGTTCGGTAGACCCATGATTTAAACCTCCCGTTATGTTCACCTGACCGGTAATTTGTAATTTGAAGTCTCGCGCCGGGATGAACGGCAAGACGCGTACCAGCACGCTCGCGGCGTTCCCGAAGCGCCCGCAAACTCGTGGACAAGTTATTGCTGAAAAAAGCGATGCGCGTACGGAGGAAGCTTCACGCATAGTTGCCGAGAGGATTTATCGGGTACGTTTCAGTACACTCGCGCGGTCACACCCGCCCTGACTTCGGACAAAAAGAGGGCGCGCTTCGATCGAAGCGCGCCCTCCCAGTAACACGGCTTGAGAGCTTTTCTAGAACTCAAAGCGCACGGCGATCTGCACTTGTCGCTCGCGGAAGATCGTGTTGCCCGTCGCCGCATCACTGCGGAAGGCGGCGACGGGCGTCAGCGTCTGAGCCGCGGCCGTTCCGCCGATGTTGAAGGCGGTTTCGCTCACAGCGGTGATCTGCGAGCGGTTGAAGAGATTGAACGCTTCGCCCAGCACTTCGAGATTCATCGTTTCCGTGAAGCGGAAGCGACGCGAGATGCGCAGGTCAACGTTGACGATTTTCGGTTCGCGGAAAGTGTTGCGCCCGAGCGGCGTGAAGAAGCTATCTCCGTTTGATCCGGTGATGCCGTTGCTCAGCGCGCCCGTCGGTCTCCCGGAAACGTTCGCGTTGAATGTGTTGCCCGACTGGGCGGTGATGACCGGCGAGATGGTGAAGCCATTGAAAATCGCCCTGCCCACCTTTTGATCCTCGCCGAAGAAGTTGGGCGTATAGACGGCGCTCGCCACAAAGCGGTGCGGGATATCGAAATTCGATCGGCCCCGATTGAAGCTTTGATCGAAGGGATTGAGCGGGGTGTTTCCGTTATTGGGGGTAAAGGTCTGTGAGACCTGCCCGGTGTCGGTTGATCTGGAGAAGGTGTAATTGATTTGGAACTGCAGACCATCCGTGAAGCGGCGATTCGCCTGCAGCACCAGGGCATTGTATTCAGATTTGATAGTGCTCCTGACTTCCGTCACCGCGCCGAAGTCGCTCGTTAAGCGCGAAGTGAAAAAGGGCAGTGTTACCGTCCGGCCGGCGAACTCACCGGCGGTGACGGTAAAGGTTCTAACGTTCGTCGGGAAGGCCAGATTCACGTCCACGAAGGTCGGAAGGCGGCGCCCGATGCTGAGAAGATACGAGGCGGAGACCACCGTGTTGCGCGCGATCTGTCGCTCGAAGACGACATCGGCCTGATGAATCTGCGGATTGGCCAGATTCGGCGAGAGCACAACAATGGCCGGCGCTGAGCTCGGCGCAGCGCCGGCGGCCGGCGGCGGCAATACGTTCGGGAAGATCGGCGAAGTTCCCGAAGGAGCCAGGCTGAGCTGGAGCTGCCCGGCCGCGACTCCCGTATTCGTGATCGCGTTCGAGAGAGTCGAGTTGATGATGCGACCATAGTAGATACCGTAGCCGCCGCGAACCGAAGTCCTGCCGTCGCCCGTCACGTCATAGGCGAAACCGAAACGCGGACCGAAGTTGTTCCTGTCTTCCGGGAAGCTCGCCGTCTGCGCCACCGCCCGCGGGATGCGCGCGTTGAGCGGATTCGTCGGATCAACGAAGGTGAAGGTGGTCCGCGTGTTCGGGATCTGCGGATCAGGCATGCGCTGAAGTTCGTAGCGCAGACCGAAGTTGACGGTCAGGCGTGGCGTCGCGCGGTAGTCGTCCTGGAAGAAGAAGTTAATGTCGTTCGTCGTAAATTCGAAAAGCGAGGGGCCGAAACCCTGATTGAAGTTGCTGGTGTAGCACTGGCCGGCGATCCTCGTCGAAGTCGAGCAGACTCTTCCGGCGGTTCTCAATGCTCCGCTCGACGTGAAGTTCACATAGTCAACGATGAAGTCATTGACGTTACTGTAAGAATACACGCCGCCTTCCTGGAACAGGTTGTCTATTTTGTCTTTAACGCGATTGATGTCGCCGCCGAACTTGAACGTGTGATTGCCGCTCGAGACCGTTACGGTATCGGCGAATTGCACGCGTTTCTCATCGGGGAAGGCGCGCCGTTCGAGGAAGTTTGGTTTACCGAAAGTCAGGCCATTGGTAATCGCAACTGAGGGCGATCTGCCGTTGAGGCCCGTCGTCGGTTCTCCCGGCGACGGCGGATTGCTGCTTTGAAATTCGTTGTCACGACTATATTGAAAGCGAGCTTCGTTGAGCACCGTGGGCGAAAGGGTCGAAGTCAGACGCGTGGTCAACGAATCCACTTCGACGAAGTCATCTCCGAAACTGGCGCGGCCGCGCGTTACGGTCGGCTGCGTCTGAATGCCGGCCGGCGATTGGGAACGGAAGCGATTATATGTCGCGGTGAAGGTGTTGGCATCATTGATGCGGAAATCTATCTTCGGAAGGAAGATGCGCTGGTCTTGCTTGCGCGGCACTTCGCCCGTCAGCCCGACGAGGAACGCGACGGCCGAATCGATCTGCGCGTCGGTCAGCGCGCGGTTCGGAGCTGTCAGTCCCGCTCCGGTCGCCGCGCGGTTTACGGTAGTGAAGAAATTGGCTTGACCGGTGGTGGCGATGCCTGGGAAATTGCGCTTTTGTTGGTCGTAGCTGAAGAAGAAGAACAGGCGATCTTTGATGATCGGGCCGCCGATCGTGGCGCCAAACTGCTGACGACGATCCTCTGGCTTGAGCGGGAGAATCGTGACCACGCCGTTTTGGAGTACGTTCTGCGTGCCGCGCGGGTTGCGCGCGCCCAGTTTTTCATCGCGGATGTAGTAGAAACCCGAGCCGTGAAACTCGTTGGTTCCGCTCTTCGTCACGGTGTTGACGACGCCGCCGGCCGCGCGTCCGTACTCGGCTGAATAGTTTGAGGTGTTGACCTGAAACTCGCGGACCGCCGCCTGGCTTATCACGTAGCTGATGCGCGTGCGCCCGCGCTCTTCTGAAAAGAAGGCCTGATTGTTATCACCGCCGTCAACCGTGCTGTTATTTAACAGTCCGGAGATGCCGCGGAAGCTGATCAGGCCGAAGTCGCCATCGGGCGCGACACCGGGCGTCAGCAGGACGAAGTTCGAGGCGCGGCGACCGTTGATCGGAAGCTCATTGATCGAAGTTTGATTAATGTTGCTGGAAAAGTCCTGCTGCGATGTGTTGATCACCGGCGCTTCGCTCGTCACCTCAACCGTTTCCGTGGTGCCGCCCACTGAAAGCGGAATCTCCAGGGAGGTCACGCGGCCGACTTCAACCACGACCTTCGGCTGCACGGAGGTCCCGAAACCCGTCGCGGTAACTGACACTGTGTAAGTGCCGGGCTGAAGCTGCACCATGCGGAAACGACCTTCGTCGTCGGAGGTGGCCGTGCTTTCTTTGTTGGTTTCTTCGTTGCGGACGGTCACAGAGGCATTTGGCACGACCGCGCCCGCCGGGTCCTGAACCACGCCGCCGATAGCTCCGTCCGTCGTAGACTGGGCCAGCGCCGCCACGCTCATGCTTGCAAACAAGAAAAGTGTGACGAGAGTGAAGCGGAAATACTTACACATGTTGGAAGAACTCCTTAAGGAAGATTGTAACGGTTTTTTGAACTACTCTTCAGCGCACTGAAGACTCTTCCGCGCGAGAATAGACTTTAGATTTCGATTACCTTTGGAATTGCGAACCCGATGCAGGGATAACAGCCGAGTTTAAAGGTTATCTTCTATCATGCCGGGCAGGCTTTACGCAAGCTTTACCCATACGAGAACTAGATGTTAAATCGAACCCATCCGGGGTTAGTTGCGAAAGACGCGGGTGGCGATCAAAAGCGATAGTGACTTCCGGAAGCGTGCCCCGACCCGTATCACGGGATTTAGAGAAAGAAACCGACTCCAATTTCCGGATGCGGAAAAATTCGGGCAAAGACACTACGGCTCACTGCGGATCCGCCCTCCGCGATGAGTCGTATTGTTGAAGGTGGAGCCGGAGAAATCGGGTATCCCCTCTTCCCCGGCTCCATCTTGCAGCACATATCAGGACTGCTCTAACCGCGTCCCTTCGGCACACTCACCGTCACCTGCTGGGTCGTTGAGTTGCCGGCGTTGTCCGTCGAGGTAATGGTAATCGTATAGATACGACCGTTGCCGTTACCCGAACGTTCTGCGCGCAGGCGCACGGTATGGTCATCCACGATCTCCCAGTCGGGGGCGGTGTTGCCATCGCCCGTGCCATTGATCGCCTCATTGCTGGTCACGCTGAGCGCGTTGGTGACGACTGTGCCGCCGCAGGCATCCGTCGCCGTGTAGCTCACCGTCACATCCACCATCTTATGGTTCGGCGGCGACAGCACCGGTTTGTCGACCGACACGTTGCTGATGGTCGGCGGCGGGTCGGGAAGCTTAAAGTAAGCGACCGGCATGTCGTGGTCCGAAAAACGCTCGGGCCGCGAAGTATCACTGCCGAACGAAGCGGGGAAGTCAGAGTTGTTACGCGCATAAGCGTAGCGGCTCAGACGCGACAGTATGTTGGCGTTGACCAGTATGTGATCGAGCACCTGCGGGTTGCCTTCGAAGATGAACGAATAACGCTGCTCGGGCGCGATCAGATCAACCAGATCGGTCAGATCCGGGTTCACCAGATCGGCACTGGGCAACGTGACCTGGTCAGCAGGCGCCGGCGTGCCCTTGATGGTGCCGATCACGTCGACGTAGCCGTCGTTGAACTGG
>JANOGZ010000717.1:0-2419 GCA_031406255.1 Pyrinomonadaceae bacterium
CTGCGCCAACCCGGCGGTGCGCAGCCTGGTGATGGGCAGCCTCCGCCACTGGGCCGAGGACATGCAAGTCGACGGCTTTCGCTTCGATCTGGCGTCAATCCTGACGCGCAACAACGATGGCTCGATTAACGTCGAGGACCCGGCGCTGGTGACCGAGATCGGCAGCTATGCCCGCACCGTCGATGTCGCGGTGATCGCCGAGGCGTGGGATATCGGCGCTTACCTGCTGGGCCGCAGCTTCCCCGGCATCAGCTGGCTGCAGTGGAACGGCAAGTTCCGCGACGACATACGCTCCTTCGTCAGGGCCGAGCCCGGAAAGGTCGGCGATCTGATGCGCCGCCTCTACGGGAGCGACGACCTGTTCCCGGACTCGCTCGCCGACGCCTGTCGCCCGTCCCAGAGCGTGAACTTCATCACCGCGCACGATGGCTTCTGCCTCTATGACCTGGTGGCCTACGACCGGAAGCACAACGAGGCCAACGGCCACAATAACACCGACGGCACGGACGACAATCTGAGCTGGAACTGCGGCTGGGAGGGCGACGACGGCGCGCCGCCCGAGGTGCTGGCGCTGCGGCGCCGTCAGGTGAAGAACTTCTTCGCGCTCCTGATGCTGGCCAACGGCACGCCGATGTTCTGCGCCGGAGACGAGTTCATGAACACCCAGCGCGGCAACAACAACCCCTACAACCAGGACAACGAGATCACCTGGCTCGATTGGGACCTGCTCGACAAGAACCGCGATGTGTTTCGCTTCTTCAAGCTAATGATCGACTTCCGCAAGTCGCATCCGTCGATCCATCGCAGCCGCTTCTGGCACGACGACATTCGCTGGTACGGCGTCGACGGAATGCCGGACCGGGGCTACGACTCGCGCACACTGGCGTACTGCCTGCACGGCGCGGCGCATGCGGACGACGACCTCTACGTGATGATCAACGCCTACTGGGAGGACCTGACATTCACCGTGCAGGAGGAGGGCCGGCCGGGCGAGTGGCGGCGTGTCGTCGACACGGCGCTCCCGTCGCCGGATGATATCGCCGCGCCGGGCGAGGAGCGCGCGCTCGGCGATCCGCAGTACACGGTCCGCGCGAGGTCGGTGGTGGTGCTCCGGCGCCGCGCCCGTGAGGCCGACACGGGCGATGTTTGAGACGATGGCGGCGACGCCAGCACGGTCGAATCCCACACAATTGCAAATGGGCGCTTACGAGCAGGAGTGGTTACTCTTCTATCGCCCGGGCGAGACAGGCCCGCGCCAGACGAAGCAGGCGAGGACGAGCGCGAGCGCCGTCAGGCCGGACACGCCGAGGCCGATCAGAAACGATCGCGGGCGATATACGAAGCGGACGTGATGTTCGCCTGAAGCGAGCCGCACCGCGCGAAAAAGGCCATCAGCGCGCAGCAGCGTCGCCGGGGCTTCGTCAACTTCCACTCGCCAGTTCGGGTCATAGGAATCCATGAGCACGAGGTATGCCCCCGGCGGAGGGATGCGCGCCCGCACGGCGACGACCGCCGGACTATCTTCCGTAAGCATCGCCGCCGGCTCACCGCGCGGCGCGCCTGGCGTTCCGGCCGGGAGGGGCGGCTCGCGTTCGATGATCACCTCAGTCGACGGATCATAATCGGGAGCGAACATGCGCGCCGTGGCGCGACCTGCGTCCGGCTCGACGACCGCCCGCTCTACCAGTGACACGCGCGGCGGCGGCGGCGACCCTTCGTAGAGTATCCATGAATTGTTGTGTTCGAGGCGACCCATCGCCCGCGACTCTCCCGGCGGCGGGCGGCGGGTGATGTAATAGCGCGTGCCCGTCCTCTTCAGGTAGCGCGCGCTCTCGTCTAAATCGCTACGCAGGAAGTGCTGTAGCATGTCGCCATACTCTCGCGGCCAGAGCACATTTGTGTCCGTCGATAAGCCCTCACGAACATTCCAGGCCCCTGGAAAGTAAGCGAGTTGTGAGGGAATCACGACCGCCGCTTCCTGAATAGTGAACGGCGCATCGAGCGGCGGATACAATTTAACTCCCGTGATTTTCGGGCCGATGAACACCCGGTCGCCCGGATGCGCACGCGTCGCCGCCACCCACTCGGGCTCGCCGATGAGGGCGGCATTCATCGTCGGATTCAGTTCGTAATTCGTTAAGATCAGGTCGAGCACGATCATTCCAAAGAGAATCCGGCGCGCCAGCCGTCCCTCGGGGCGTGCGGATTTACCGAACCACAGGCACGCCCCGGCCGTCGCCGCCAGGACCGTCAATCTCAGAGCAACCAGCGGAACGCTCCCGGCAATCGCCTCAACACCCTGCTTCGGATCACCAAGTCCGATGGCGACCGCCAGACGGAAAAAAAAGCCGTTGACTCCGGCCGGAGAACCAATCGCGAAGACTCCAAGGAGGGCGGCGCCAAGCGCGACGGCGAGCGC
>JANOGZ010001181.1:0-1269 GCA_031406255.1 Pyrinomonadaceae bacterium
ACGGTACTTTCACTCTGGCCGCTCTGGCCGCACCCGATCGTGGCGGCGTGCGCGTCGAAGCTTTCAGGCGCGGACTGGTTTGTTCGGCGACGACCAGCGGGTTCGTCTCCAGCTCGCGGCGGTAGAAGACGCGCGGCTGCTGTACGTTCCGCCTCTCTGCGTCCAGCCCGCGCTCGTCCTCTTTGAACGAGAGCTTCAGCCCCAGCCCGCGCAGCGCCTCCATCTTATCAATCTGCATCTGCGGCACGCGGGTGCTCGCGTAATCGAACCACTCCCGCGCGACCACCTGACCGTCCTTTGGCGCGGTGTCGGCCGCAGCCTGCTTTAAGCCCTCTTCGACCAGCGCGTAGGTGAGCAGCCCGTGGCCGATCTGCGGCGCTTCGAGCGCGGCCTGATAGCTCTGCGCGGCGGTGAGGATGTACATGCCCTTCTCGTAGGCGAGCTGCGCCAGCCCGCGGCTGTTCAGCGGCCCCTGTCCGTCCTTTTCGCCCCCGAGCGCCTGCCCGGAGTTGCAGGCGTCAACTACCAGCGCCAACTGGCCGACGTCCACGCCCTCGAATGCCTCTGCCAACTCGCGATCTGAAATCCCGTGCGCCGAGAGCATCGCGGCAAGAGCCGCTGGGTCGTCGCCGGGGCCTCCTGCACCCGCGCCGATGTCGTGTGGGATGAGATAGAACCGCCCGCCCTCGGCCAATCCGTGTCCGGCGAAGTAAACGATGACGGCGTCCTCAGGCTGCGCCTTCCTCTTGAGCGCCGCGAGCGCGCCGAGGACGTTCGCCTTCGTCGCCGCCTGATCCAAAAGCCTGACGGCCGCAACCCGTCCGTAACGCGCCAGACGGCCCTCCTGCTGGCGCGCGATCTCGCCCGCGAACTCTTCCGCGTCGGCCACGGCATACTTTAAGTCACGGAAGAATGGGTTCGGCGCATAGCGGTTGATGCCGACGGCGATGACGTAGGCCGTGCCCTTGCGCCCCGGCCCCTCCGCCCCGGCGACCACGAGCGCGGCATCGGCGCTCTTGATGTTGTCGCGGTTGAAGGCGTAGGCAGTGAACAGGTTGCGCCCCGCAACGAGGGGCACAGAGGCTTCGAGCGTGACGCCCGATTTGCCGTCGAGCACGTTGTCGCGCCAGACGCGCACGAGCGAGCCGTTGCGAAACAGCCGCACGTCACGCGCGCCACTGCTCTTCGGGCCGGCGGCGTGCAAGGCATCGTCATCGCCAAGCCCGACCCGCCCTTCGGCCTCCCCATCAACGCCGACCAGTGGCTCTA
>JANOGZ010000751.1:0-5162 GCA_031406255.1 Pyrinomonadaceae bacterium
GCGCAGGCAGCAACCACCGGCCCCGATTCGTTCGTCTACCCGCAGGAGCGGATGTACGGTCCGCACAAGGCGATCCTGCATGCGCCGCAGATCGTCGCCTGGCCGGAGTTCGGCAAGATGGAAGGCGCAATGGCGATCGAGTTCTTTCCCGATGGGGGCGAGAAGCGCTATTTCGCGACCATGACGTTTTCCGGCAAGACCCGGGTGGATCTTGCGGAACGTCTCGTGCACGTGACCGAGCCGGTCGTCGAAAGCGTCAAGACGATATCAACTCTCGGGCGCGTCTGGTTCTTGAAAAACTTGAGGTCAATATCACTAATCTCCTGCTGAATGCGCAGGCGACGAAGCTCGGGACGGTTGGCACGCGCTTCTGTCAACGCGTCCTGTAAATTGACCGGATTAGCATCGAAAGAAGGTTGATCGGTCGGCACGAGCGCCGCCGACCAATCCGGCGAGAGCGGATCGCGCAGGATCAGAAGCTTCAAGTTGTTCTCAGCCACCGAAACATTCTGCGAGGCGATCAGCAGATCCGATTCGCGGTTGGACAGTTCCGTCTGGACTTCGGCCCGTTCGAGCGGGGCGGAAGCTCCGGCCGCGACGCCCGCCTCGGTGCGGCGAAAATTTTCGCGCGCCAGATTGAGATTGGCGATCCGGTTCTGTTCATCGCGCAGGGCAAAGACCAGATCCCAGTAGGCGCGTTGCACCTGCGCGATCACTTCGATCGTCCGGCGTCGAAAATCGGCGTCGGATTGTTCGAGGCGTTTGCGCTGAATGCGTATGTCGCGGCGGCTTTGATCAATCGAACGATCACGCATCAGCGGCTGCGTGAAGGAAATGCCGAGATTCGCCGAATAGACCGGATTGAGACGGTTGAAGGTCGAACTGGTCGTCCGCCGGTTGTTGTTGAAGAACGCGTTATACTGTCCGCCGCCGATTTCCACGCGCCTGTTGACCGAAGGATTGAGCTGCAAATCCGTCTGCGTGACGCTGCCTGATTGATCCGATCCGCCGAGCGAGCTCTCCTGCGGAGAGACGGCATTGCTGAGCTGCGGCGTAACCTGGAAGAATGGATCATAGACGCCTTCGAAAGAGCGCAGGAAATTCTCGGCCAGCCGCACGTCATTGCGCGCCATCTCGATCTCGTTGTTGTTCTCGAGGGCGCGCCGGATGGCCTCGTTAAGCGACAGCGGGCGCGTTTCGCCGCTCGTCACGCCGAGGCGCGTCAGAGATGGCATCGGCGGCACGGGACGCGGCTGCTCGGAAAGCATCGTCGGGTCACGCTGGAGCCCATCCATCCTGCTGGCTGGCGGCACAAGCGACGTCGGCGTCTGGTCTGTCGTGGGCGCGGTCGTCCCGGCCGGACGCTCGATGGTCGTCGGCGACGGTCCGCCGACGGGCGCGGACTGTGGCGCGATGTCAGTGCCCGGAGGAGCCTGCGGGGAAGGACGCTCGACACCCGGAGGCGCGGTCGGATCCGACGGAACCGGTCGCGCCTGTGGCGGAACAGACTGCCGTTGTTCGGTGCCGGGCGGACGCGTCGCATCCTGCTGGGCAGGTGTTTGCGGCGTCGCGGTCGGTGTCTGCGCCAGGACGACGGCGCAAGCCGCGAGCCAGAGCGCGAAAGTGTTCAGCAGGCGGCGCAGGCGAAAACTAAGCATCGAACTAAAGACTCCTCCGAGATGGCTGGAAATTGCGACTCGCCGCTCGGGATGACTTAGCCACACGAGATCAAAGGCGGGTCAGTGGCTACTACGTCGGGCGGGCGCGCAGGGTTTCAAAAACATATATTAAGTCAATACATTAGGGGCCAGCGCCGCGGTCGCGTGCACTGACCGGGGGCAAAATCCGGTCTCACCGGCCGGCCGGCTTGACAGTATAAGTACGGGCGCATTATCTTGCCTCTCTCTTTTGCAGCACTTCATCCCATTTAGTATGAGGATGCTCGGGCGGGGCGCGCTCTACTCCCTGATTGGCCGCCGCACTCACACAAAGCATCCGCCGGCTCGATAAAGCCCGCACTAACAGAAATCTACCGAACGGCGAGGAGGCCACATCAATTATGGCAGTGAAAGTTGGGATCAATGGTTTCGGACGTATCGGACGCAACGTCTTGCGCGCATCGCTCGGCGATCGCGAGATAGATTTTGTCGCCGTCAATGATATTACGGACACGAAGACGCTCGCGCACCTGCTTAAATACGATTCCGTCCTGGGCAATCTGGAGCAGGAAATCTCGGCGACGGATAATAGTATCAAGGTCGACCGCGACGAATTTCGTGTGTTCGCGCAGAGAGACCCGGCGGCGATAGATTGGTCGTCGGTCGGCGCGGAGATCGTCATCGAATCCACCGGTCTTTTCACCAACGCCGAGGATGCCAGGAAACACCTGCGCGGCACGGTCAAGAAGGTGATCATCTCGGCGCCGGCGAAAAATGAGGATCTTACGATCGTGATCGGCGTCAATGAAGACAAATACGATCCCCGCGAACACCATGTCCTCTCCAACGCTTCCTGCACGACCAATTGTCTGGCGCCTGTCGCCAAAGTGATCCACGAAAAATTCGGCATCCGCTCGGCGCAGATGACGACCATTCACTCATATACGAACGACCAGCAATTGCTCGATCTGCCGCACAAAGATCTGCGCCGCGCGCGTGCCGCCGCGCTCTCGATGATCCCGACCTCGACGGGCGCGGCCAAGGCTGTTGCGCTGGTGATGCCGGAACTCAAAGGCAAGTTCGACGGCATCAGCGTGCGCGTCCCGACGCCGAACGTCTCGCTCGTTGACGTGGTGATGGAAGTCGAGCGCGAGACCACGACCGAAGAGGTCAACAAAGCGCTGAAGGACGCGGCCGGCGAACAGCTGCAGGGCATCCTCGCTTTTTCGGAGGAGCCGCTCGTCTCCTGCGACTTTCGCAAGAATTCCAACTCATCCATCGTTGATGCCGATTACACCAAGGTGATCGCGGGCAATCTGATCAAAGTGCTCTCCTGGTACGACAACGAATGGGGCTACTCTTGTCGCGTGCGCGATCTCGTCAAGTACATCGCCCGGAAAGGGCTCTAGACATGTAAGGTTTCGGATTCCTGACTCGCGTCTGGGGAGGCGGCCATCAAACTCCGCCCGCGCCTCCCCGAATGATCGCGAATCGGCAATCAATCATTATGAACAAACTCTCGATCAGGGATTTAGACCTCAAAGGTCAACGCGTTTTCGTGCGCGTCGATTTCAATGTTCCGCTCAAGGACGGGCATGTCGAAGACGATACGCGCATCCGCGCCGCGCTGCCGACGATCGAATACGCCGGCGAGCGCGGCGCGCGGGTCATCCTCGCCTCGCATCTCGGTCGTCCGAAAGGCGAGCGCGCGGAAAAGTACAGCCTCCGGCCCGTCGCCGAACACCTCTCGAAGTTGCTCGGCAAACCCGTCGCCTTCGCCGAAGACTGCATCGGTGAGAAGGCGAAAGAGAAAGTCGCGGGGCTCACGGACGGTGATGTGCTGCTGCTCGAAAACCTGCGTTTTCATGCCGGGGAAGAGAAAAACGACGCGTCGCTGGCGGCGGAACTGGCGAGCCTCTGCGATCTATACGTCAACGATGCCTTCGGCGCGGCGCACCGCGCGCATGCTTCGACCGTTGGCATCACCCGCCACGTCCGGCAGGCGGCGGCCGGTCTGCTGATGGAAAAAGAGCTGGAGTACCTGGGCCGCGTCATCAATAATCCGGAGCATCCGTTTGTCGCCATCCTCGGCGGCGCAAAAGTTTCGGACAAGATCGCCGTTATCAATGCGCTGATCGACCGCCGCGTCGACAAACTCCTGATTGGCGGCGCGATGGCCTACACCTTTTTCAAAGCGGAAGGCTTCACGGTCGGCAAATCGCTCGTCGAGGACGACAAGCTTGAGACGGCGCGCGAGATCAAGAAAAGAGCGGCGGCGGCGGGCGTCGACTTGATCTTGCCGACGGATCATCAGGTCGTTGATAGCTATGATCCGCTGCACAGTCGGAAGACGATACCCATCGAGTTTACCAACGCCGGGCTGGTCGGCCTCGACATCGGCGCGGAAACAGTCGCGCTTTTTTCACGGGCCTTACAGGACGCGAGGACGGTTATCTGGAACGGACCGATGGGGGTATTCGAAGAAAAGGGTTTTGAGGAGGGAACCGTGGGGGTCGCCCACGCCGTCGCGGAGGCCGCCGACCGCGGCGCGACCGTGATCGTCGGCGGCGGCGATTCGGTGGCGGCCGTCACGCAGGTGGGCGTCGCCGACCGCATCACACATATTTCGACGGGCGGCGGCGCGACGCTCGAATTTCTGGCGGGCGTTGAGTTGCCCGGCGTCGCCGCGCTTAACGATGCGCGGTGAATGAGAAAACGGTTTCGATTCATCGTGGTTATGTGACTTAATTATGCGAAAACCCGTCATCGCCGGTAACTGGAAGATGCACAAGCTGGTCGCCGAGTCGGTCGCGACCGCGCTCGAGTTGCGTTCGCTGGTGGCCAACGCCAATCACTGCGAGGTGATCATCGCGCCGGTTTTTACCGCTCTCAAAATGGTGGCGGATCGCCTCGAAGGCTCAAATATCCGCGTTGCCGGACAGAACTGCTCGACCGAGCTGAAGCACGGCGCACACACCGGCGAGATCGCCGCCGATATGCTGCGTGACGTCGGGGCGACGCACGTCATCATTGGGCATTCCGAAAGACGCCATTATTATGGCGAGACCGATTCATTCGTGCAGCGCAAGACGCAGGCAGCGCTGGCCGCCGGCCTGACGGTGCTGATGTGCGTCGGCGAAACCCTGGAGCAGCGCGATTCCAGAATGGCCGATAGCGTGGTGCGGGGACAGCTGGAGGGAGGTTTGCACGGGTTGACAGCATCCGACCTCAAACGTATCATCGTTTCGTACGAGCCTGTCTGGGCAATCGGAACTGGGCGCACGGCGACGCCGGAGCAAGCGCAGGAAATGCATGCGTTTGTCCGGCGCGTTTTCGCGGAGAGGCACTCGGCGGAAATGAGCGAGTCGCTGCGCATCCTCTATGGCGGTTCGGTCAAGCCCGATAACGTCACCGCACTGATGGCGCAGCCCGATGTTGATGGCGCGCTCGTCGGGGGGGCGAGTCTCGATGCTGAGACTTTCGCGCAACTCGTTCATTACAATC
>JANOGZ010000779.1:0-2629 GCA_031406255.1 Pyrinomonadaceae bacterium
CTGACGCTGCTGAGCATGGACACGAGCGGTTATTTCGAACAGCGGAAGGCACTGGCGCAGGCCGCTACAGCGGCGGCGGGCCCCGCCGGCGATGTCTCCGCCGCGGGCTACGCGGGCGCGTGGGAGAGAATAGAAAATTCGAAGCAGTTTGCGCTCTCCGCGCTGTGGACGCTCTATGGCGCGGTGACGCTGTATGCCGGCATCATGTACAGATCAAAAGCCACGCGCTATGCCGCGCTGGCGCTGCTCGCCGCGACCGTGGGGAAAGTCCTCACGCTTGATATCACTTTTTATGATGCCCAGTGGCACCGACCCGTTTTAAACCAGACCTTCGCGACCTTCGCGCTGCTCATTGCGGCTTTTGCCTGGAGCGTTCGTCTCTACGCGCGCGGCGAGCGCATTGAGGCGGAGGAGCGAACGCTCATCATCCCGGTGATCACTGTGGTCGCCAACCTGCTCGCGATCATCGCCCTGAGCCTGGAAGCGAGGGGGCATTTCGCCGCGCAGGCGATCACGGGCGACCCGACGACCGGCGAGGTGCGCGATCTACGGCTCGCCCAGCAGCTCTCGCTTTCCGTGATCTGGGCGATCTACGGCGGCGCGATGCTGGTGTACGGGGTCGCGCGGCGGAACCGTTTGCTGCGCGTGATGGCGCTGCTGCTGCTCGGCGTCACCACCCTCAAAGTCTTCTTAATCGATCTCTCGGCGCTCGATAAAATCTATCGCATCATCTCGTTTATCGTGCTCGGAGCGATCCTGCTCGCCGTTTCCTACTTTTACCAGCAACGCCAGGTGAAGCGCGTCCCGGAAGCGGAAGGCGGATGAGCGGTAAAGAGAAAGCGCCTGCCGGAAATATCCTATGCCGACGAGCGAGTATCATTTCATCACGCGCTGGCGCGTCGCGGGCACGGTCACTGAGGTGGCCGACGTGCTGAAGAACACCGAAGACCTGGTGCGCTGGTGGCCCGCCGTCTATCTCGACGTGCGCGTCCTGGAGCCGGGCGATGCGGCGGGCGTCGGCAAAAAAGTCACCCTGCTCACGAAAGGCTGGCTCCCCTACACTCTGCGCTGGCAGTTTCGCGTCACCGAGTCGCATTACCCCTTCGGGTACGCTCTGGAAGCTCGCGGCGATTTTGAGGGACACGGCGCGTGGACGTTCGAGCCTGACGGCGGTCATGTGAACATTACTTATGACTGGAGGATACGCGCGCGCAAACCGCTCTTGAATGCTCTTTCATTTCTGCTCCGGCCGCTCTTCGCGGCCAATCATCAGTGGGCGATGGCGCGCGGCGAAGAGAGTCTCCGCTTAGAGCTGGCGCGCCGCCACGCGGCGACGTCCGCCGTGGCCGCTTCGATTCCTCCCCCGCCGGGGCCGACGTTTCCGCATAACCTGTGCGGCCGGAAATCGCGCGTCGCCGGCTAGACGAATCCGATAAAGTTACCGAACCCTTTCGCTAAACAGCGCGAAAGCCCCGCAATTTATTGCTGTGGATGCGCGCGCCGTCTGTGGTACCATTCAACTCAATACGACACATATAAATGTGAATCAGGGGTTGAAAACTAAGAGATAGAAAGCAACTGTTAGTTTTCCCCAACAATGAATCATCAAGCCTTCGGTTGAGCGAACTGTGCCTGCTCTTTGAATCTCAGTCTTATCAATCAACCAGTTGAAGAAACTTTCAATCGGCTGTCGAAGCTTGCTCACCAACCGGTTGTAATATTTTTCAGTCTTGCTCAATTCTTTGCCTTTCGGCTTCTTTCTCGGAGCATAAAGAGTGGTCTGTTGTTGTTCGAGCATCGCTTGAAAAGTCGGGTCTGGAAAGGCTTTGTCGCCAATCAGAGAACTGTTGGGCAAATGAATCTCCTGATGTCTGATGCTCTCTAAATCATGACACGAGCCTTCTCTGAGCCAGATTTGCGCCGGCAGTGGCAGTCTCCCGCTGCGCCGTTGGGCGATAGTGTGCAGGCGCACGCCGTGAAAGTAAGTTTTCTTGCTGGCACAATATCCGACATCGGCTACGTCGCGGGCGACTCGTGCCGTGTAAGCATGACCACCCTGTGCCAGCATCACCGGCACAGAATCAACCAGATGGTCGATCTCCGGCTGTCGGCGTTCCGCTAACAGTTGCTGCAAATATCCACCGAGGGCTTGAAAAGTTGGCTCTAACAGATTCAGTCGCGCCACGAAAGTTTGATAAGCAGGCAAGTTTGGAAAGAAATGCCGCCAATAGTTGTCAATCAACTTGTGAATCGCTTTCTTCTCAAACACACCTTGAAGATGACCGAAGAGGTAGATAGTGACAAGCTCTTGGTCAGTGAAAATGGGCTTAGAGTTGTTGCTCAATCGTTGAAAACATGTCTCTGAACGAGTAAGGTAAACGTGGCAGACAAGCACATAGAGTTGAATCAGTTGAATCTCCATCGCAAGAGAATTCTACCAATTCGGCTGGCTTGTCTGTCATTTCAACTCCTGATTCACATAATAACTCATGTTACGCAGCGAGAGGCTGCGGATTAAGTTTGACAAGTTCAGCATAAGCTGCCTTCAGAGCGGACAAATAGATCTTTGACTTGATCGTAAAGTGACCGACGCCGGTCTTGATCTTCAAAGCTTCCAATTTGACGTAAG
>JANOGZ010000783.1:0-1085 GCA_031406255.1 Pyrinomonadaceae bacterium
CCACTTTTTCAAAACTCAAGGTATTTCAAGGGGTTCACCGACAAGTTATGGCTCCCTTTACTGACAAGTTATCGCCCTAAGCGCACGGTTGACACGGGAGACGCGGTACGGAGTGTTCGAGCGCCCGCTCCTCGAATCGGCGCTGGCGCGGCCTCAAGCCTTCCCGTTCCCGCCCTCGCTGATGTAGCGCTCGACCGTGTTGATGAGAGCGTTCAGGCGTCACCATCCCCTGATTCAACCAGAGGGCAGGCGTGCTATCCTTTACGCCATAGAAAAAGATCGGATCCCGCATGAGCAGAGGAGGAGTGCGCGCATGAACCGCCGGGCAACAGGTTTTGCTTTAATCGTGGCAGGTATTATTTACGTAATGGTTTACCTTCTATTGCCGGCGCGCCGGTTTTCTGCGGTCGCGCCTATCATGGAAGGCGCCTTCTTGCTCTTCATCCTGGCAATAATTTCTGTTGTTATCGGAGCGGTCTTACTGTGGACGGTCAGGAAGAAGCCGCTGCTGTGAATCTCGCCGCCCCGTAGAACGCACCGCCATCGAGAGCTACGGCACCTGGCTGCTCGTCAGGGCCGCGCCACAATTCCAGTACGGCAAAGAAGATTAGAGAGACGGCGCAGCAGATGAACAAAAAGATAATACCCGGGGTACCCGACGGCAAAAAGCTTCTGACTGATCTTCAATGCCGGGGCTCTTCTTATCGTTGGCGGACAGTTAGCAAAAGCGACTCACGGCTGCTGCGTAGCGTGTCATTAATCATTTAGATTGTAGCTGACCTATATTAGTTACGGTCATGTCCACGGTGGCGCAGCGACGGCTCGGGCTGTAACACTAAACCGATCTGGATTAACTCTTCCTGCAGGTAATCTGACAATTCACGGAACGACCATCAATGAGTTTATTATGTAACCGTTCAGTTCTCTACCCAACTGAGCACCTGCTTATTTGCCCGCACTTTTATATCAGAATCTTGCAACTGAGACCCAATACCTCGCCTGAATCTTCACTGTGGGATATACTCCGGCCAGCTTAGGCAAACTAAATCTGCCTGGTAATTGCTGAGTGTTGAAAGTAAGGTGCG
>JANOGZ010000837.1:0-3223 GCA_031406255.1 Pyrinomonadaceae bacterium
GCTGTTTGCGCAGGCGGGCACAGTCGAGTCAGCATCGGTCGTCGAAGATCGCGAGACGGGCCGCTCACGTGGTTTCGGCTTTGTCGAAATGGCCTCGAAAGAGGAAGGCGAGGCGGCGATCCAGCAGTTTAACGGCAAGGAATTCAACGGCCGTAATCTGACGGTAAATGAAGCCAGACCGCGCGAGGATCGCGGCGGCCGTGGCGGCGGTGGTGGTGGTGGTCGCGGCGGCTACGGCGGCGGCGGCGGTGGTGGCCGCGGCGGCTACGGTGGTGGCGGCGGTGGCGGTGGGGATCGCACACCGCGCTGGTAGGTGCGAGCTCTATCCCTCCAATATCCTTTTTGCGCCGAAAGCGCCCCCGGCGATAAAACAAATTACGCCGGGGGTGTAGCTTTGTCGAAGATACTGGCCCCGGTTTAACTCGCGGCCGCATCAGGGAGATGGAGCTTCATTTTCAAACTATAAGGAGTTGTTAGTTTGTCTAAAGAAGATCTTATTCCGGCAGAGGGCGTCATCGTCGATAAGTTGCCTAACGCCTTTTTTAAGGTACGCCTTGATGGTAGCGAGCACGTCGTACTGGCACAGATTTCCGGTAAGATGCGCAAGAATTTCATACGCATTCTCCCTGGTGACCGCGTGACAGTCGAGTTATCGCCGTATGACCTGACGAGAGGTCGGATCACGTATAGATACAAGTAAGAATTCAAGCTTGAGTTCCCCGTCGATTCGTTGGGCGCTTCCGATCGTCACCACCGTAGCCCTGTCAATCAGAGGCGATGGTGGTCACCGGTGATCTCAACAGCACCCACAGGAACGTTTAAAAGAGAGGAATAAATGGAGAAGCAAACCTATACGGTGGGCGATCGCGTCGAGAAATTGTGCGTCGAGTGTAATGAGATACGTGGTCATGTCGTCGCATCAGTGACCAAAAGGGGGTCGGTGTCACGTGTCAGTTGTCCGCAGTGCGGAACGCGCAGTTCCTTTAAAAGCGGCGCCAGCTCGACGACGACGCGATCCTCGACAAAGACCGGTGCGCCCTACGATTGGACTCGCACCTATCGTACAGGCCAGACGATGATGCATCCGCAGTATGGCTTTGGAGAGGTGACGGCGGTAATTGAACCGAAAAAGATAGACGTGCTGTTTGAGGATCGGATGCGGCGGCTCGTTCATTCGCGCCCGGAAGTGTAAGCCCGCTTGACCGCTTTACCCGGACGATCGATCAGGGCGATAATGCGCCCGAGGACTTCGCGCTCGCGGCGGAAGAATCGTCCTCGCGAGCGGATCCGCGCTGTTTCTTTAGCTGTAGTGCGATAAATACCAAATTGAAGCGGGCTCTATGAATTCAGCGTCGGCAAACCCGCTCGGACTATAACGGAGAGTAGAAGATGGCAGTAGTCAACGTTAATCAAGGTGAATCTATCGAAAGCGCGTTGCGCCGTTTTAAGCGCAAGGTAATGTCAGAAGAGATCATCAAGGATGCGAAAAAGCACGCATTCTTTATGTCGCGTGGACAAAAAGCGAAGCTTAAATCGGCGCTCGCCCGTAAACGCAATAAACGGAAACAGCGTCCGCCGATGCGCCGCGGTTAAATTATAAATCCGCAATCGAATACATAGCGCGGTCGTCGCCCCTCAGCGAAGAGCGACGACCGCGCTATTCGTGCGTCTGCAAACTCATCTGTCCTGATAATTCTTCTGAGGACCTGGATGAACAGTCGCTTCAAAGATTCTCCATGAATACGGGCTCCACCGGTTCCGCTAATTTGAAGCCGAAGACTTTTGAATAGAAGTAGAGCTCGCCATCAAGGGCTCGTTTGATATTTTCGGCGCGCCGGAAGCCGTGTTGCTCGCCTTCAAACGGCACATAGGCGACCGGCAAACCTTTAGCGCGTAGCGCATTGACCATCAGTTCGGCTTGATTCGGCGGCACAACCTTGTCATCAAGTCCCTGGAAGAAGATTACCGGACACGATAGCTGCTCCGTGAAGTTAATCGCCGAGCGTTCGTAGTAGAGATCAGCGCGCTCAGGATAGGGACCGATCAGACGATCCAGGTAACGCGACTCAAATTTATGAGTATCGTTGACGAATACCGTCAGGTCACTGATCCCGAAGTGGCTGGCTCCGGCCCGGAAGGCGTCACGAAAGGTGAGCGCGCCGAGCGTCGTGTAGCCTCCGGCGCTGCCTCCCGTTATCGCGCAACGGTTTCCATCCACCTCGCCCCGCTCGACCAGATAGCGCGCGCCATTCACACAGTCGTCAATATCCACGATGCCCCACTGCCCATTCAGGCGCTCCCGATAGGCTCGTCCATATCCGGTGCTCCCGCCGTAGTTCACATCAAGCACGGCGATGCCCCGGCTAGTCCAGTATTGAATCTCCAGTCGAAGCGTAGTCGTCGTGGCCGAGGTCGGCCCGCCATGACACTTTACGAGCAGCGGCGGCAACTCATCAGCGGGAGCGACGAAATCGCGGTTTCGCGGCGCATAATAGAAAGCGTGTGCCGTTAACCCACCTTCGGTCGGAAATTCGATGGCTTCTGGGATTGATAGATAACCGTCGTCGATTTTGATATCGCTTGAGCGGCGCAGCACATCGCTCCGCCCCGACCTGAGATCGAATTGAACGATCGCTGACCGCCGCGTCGGCGAACCGGCGCGAAATACAGCGCGCCCCGCGGCCACACGTAGGAATGAGATATCCGAATACGCCGTCTCGATCGTTTCCAGATCGCCGCTTCGCGTATCGAGACTCGCCAGGCGCGCCGCCCCTCGGTCGCTGTAGGTGCAAATGATGCGATCAGGCGATTCAAAAGCGTAGCTGGAGAGACCAAAGACCCACTGCGGCGCTCCGAATTCTGCCGTCATTTCGTGCACCGGCTCGATGCGTTCGTCGTGGCCCAAGCGGCAGAGATTCCACCATCCGCTTCGATCAGACACAAAATACAGCCTGCCATCCGGCGACCATTCGGGCTGAAAAATTGATTCATCCTTCCCGCCGGCCACTCGTTTTTTTAGCCCCAGCGAGCCATCGGCATTGAATTCTCCCACCCATAATTCCGTACCATCCCACGGCATGTTGGGATGATTCCAAGCGAGCCACGCCAGGTGAGACCCATCGGGGCTGAGGCGCGGGGTTGAATAGAAATCACTTCCTGATACCAATATCTCCTGATCTTCATCGCCATCGCCCTCAAGTTTCAGGCTGACCAGACTATTGAC
>JANOGZ010000839.1:0-1961 GCA_031406255.1 Pyrinomonadaceae bacterium
GGACCATCTTCTTCGACGAGATCGCGGAGATTGAGCCTTCGATTCAGGCCAAGCTGCTGCACGTTCTGGAACAGAAAAAATTTCGGCGCGTGGGCGGCGTCCAGGAGAAGCAGGTGGACGTGCGCGTGATCGCGGCGACCAACAGAAACATTCAGGGAGAGATCAAGCGCGGTCGCTTCCGCGAAGACCTCTTTTATCGTTTGAGCGTCATGCCGCTCACGCTGCCCCCTTTGCGCGAGCGCCGGGAGGACATCCTGCCGCTGGTCCAGCACTTCGTGACGCGATTCAGTCAGAAACTGAATCGGCGCGTGCAGGGAGTAACACCCAAGGCCGAGGTCCTGCTGGAGAGCTATAACTGGCCCGGTAATATTCGCGAGCTGCGCAATGTGATCGAGCGCGCCATTATCCTTTGCGCCGGGGACCGCATTCATGCCAGTGAGTTGCCCCTCGACGGGCTGGAGCAATGGGGGCCGACGCCGCGCGAGGAGAGCGAACACCTCCTCTCACTTGAAGAAGTCGAAAGCCTGCACATCCAGAAAATACTTGCCGCAACCGGACAAAATCTCAGTAAAGCGGCGGAGATTCTCGGTCTGGCGCGCGCCACCCTCTACAACAAGATGCGCAAATATAATCTCGGCTAGTTCTGGACAGCGCTCGCCCTAGCGCCAGCCCCCTGACCCGATGACTTGCTGTTCAATTATTGGGCACTGTTCACGAGCGTTGTTTAATAATTGAACACTCGCCGGTTTCATCTCGACGGATACAACCTGCCCGGCCATCAACGATTTGTTTCCCGACCCGACGAAATGCCCGAAAAACTTCAGGGCCATCCTCACTTCACAAGTGATCGGCAGTCGCTTCCATAATGTGGAGCGGTAATTGCTCGATGTGGTTGGTGTTCGTCTCTCAAGAGCGTGGTTTCACCCGGCCGGAACTCCTTGTCATAAGGTTCCAAGCGTCAGTAAGGTACGAAATTTTTCCGTCGTGTAAGGAGAAGATCAATGATTCCCCATAAGTGTATCGCGTTACTTCTGGCCATCTGCCTGCTGTCGCTCTATAGCAGTCCGGCCTTTGCCCAGAGCCAGACGACAGGTCGCATCAGCGGGACGGTTCAGGATGAGCAGGGCGCCTCCATCCCCGGCGCGGAAGTGGCCGTCACCAACAAGGCGACCGGCGAGGAGCGAAAAGTCACAACCAATGCGGATGGCAACTATTTTGTTCCGCTCTTACCGCCCGGCGCCTACACGATGAGCGTCACGGCCAGCGGCTTCAAGATATATTTCTCTGATGATGTCAAAGTAACCATTACGGAAACCAGCACCATCAATCCGCTGTTGAGCGTCGGCGCGGTGCAGGAAACCGTCACGGTCAATGCGGCTGCTCCGGTGGTGCAGACGGAGGGGTCGCAACTCGGTCGCGTAGTTGACTCGCGCGCCGTCACCGAATTGCCGCTGGCGACACGTAACTTCACGCAGATCCTGGGTCTCTCGCCCGGCGCGGCCACGTATCTGCCGGACAACACGGCGGTCGGTCGCAACTCGCAGAACATCTCCGTTAATGGCGCACGCGTAACCAACAATAATTTTCAGATCAACGGCATCGACGCTAACTCGATGGGAACCAACTCCGCCCCGTCACTGGCTGTGCCTGCGCCTGAAACGATTCAGGAGTTTAAAGTTCAGACCTCGCTTTATGACGCGACGTTTGGTCGCTCTGGCGGTGGTAACATTCAAGCAGTCACCAAGAGTGGCGGCAATGATTTTCATGGTGGCGGCTATGGATATTTTCGTAATGCCAGGTTCAACGCCAACAACCCATTTCTGAACGCCGCCGGTAGGGCTCGTCCCGTTCTGACGCGAAATGTTTTTGGCGGCTTCCTCGGTGGCCCAATAAAGAAGGACAAACTATTTTTCTTCGGGTCTTACCAGGGCACACGCGAGCGCAACGGCGCCTCAATCATT
>JANOGZ010000864.1:0-1120 GCA_031406255.1 Pyrinomonadaceae bacterium
GCGTCGTGGACTCTGTGGACGCGGGAGCGGCCGCTCGTGAGCGTCGTGGGCATCGTCGTCACCGTGGTGTCCATCGGGGTGATGTTGTGGCTGGCGCGCGCGAAGCGTGCGGCCGCAGCCGCGCTCGGCAGCCGTGCGCTGGAGGCGGACGCCTTCCAGACGACGGCGTGCTGGTGGCTCTCCGTCACGGCGCTCGTGGGACTGGGCCTCAACGCCGCGCTTGGCTGGTGGTGGGCGGACCCCGTGGCGGCGCTGGTGATGGTGCCAATCATTGTTAAGGAAGGCATCGAGGCGCTGCGCGGTGAGACGTGCTGCGATGAAGGGGCATGCCATTGATAATGTTTCAGGGAAAAGTGAAACGTCAATTCCCACAATATTCCTCTTGACCTTGTATACGAATACAGGGTTTACAATACTCATCAGAAAGGGGAATAACTATGAATAGCAAACGTATCGCTCTGCTGATCTAGAGACAACAGGGCCGTAGTGTGTCTACCGATCAAATAAGACACGCATGTTCCGGTCTTGGTGTGGCGCGGGCGTTCTTCATTCGAGTCGCCCGATGCACAGCACGTCAACATCTGTTCGCTTTAGATTAAAGGAGAATGAGGCGATGAAAAGGAACTTTACCTTAGCTTTGCTAAGCACCGTGCTGCTGTTAGGCGGCGCGAGCACCTCCAGTGCCGAGGTCAAGCAGGTCGAGATGCGTATCGCGGGCTACCTCTGCGGCAATTGAGTGTACAACATTCAGAAGGCCGTGAGCCGTCTAGACTACGCACCGAAACTGAAAGAGATACGGATTACTGACATCAAAAAGGGGCGCGGCGTGTTCACGCCGCAGCCTGAGAAGGCGGTGTCGTTCGCCGCGCTGAAAGCCGCCCTCAAAAAAGCCGGCTACACGCTCGACTCGGCGGAGATCACCATCCTCGGGACACTGGCCCGTGACGGCGAGGGGTGGGTGCTCGTCGCCGAACCTGTCAATCAGCGGTTTGCTCTTGAGGGCGCAAACCTGGACAAGGTGCTCGCCGGAGCCGCCCCAGGTGTGCGCGTCGAGATCACCGGCGATTGGAAGACCGTCAGCAGAGGAGCGTCAGCGCGAGAAGTCGTCGCGCCGCTAGAC
>JANOGZ010000895.1:0-2532 GCA_031406255.1 Pyrinomonadaceae bacterium
ACCAGATTCCAACTACTGATTCGCATAAATGATAAATCTGTTGTTTCTACTGTGGAGCAAGTGGCATAGGAATAGCTATCATGCAAATGCAGTAACTATCTGATCGTTTTGGGTAATGGCTGCCGTTTCCGTCGCTGATACCAGCGCAAGAACCGTGTCAGCCGCTTCCCGTCTCAACTCATGAGATAGTGCGCACCTGCGGGAATATTGACGGTTAAAGGCGAGCATTTGCGATCTTTGCGCAGGGAATTTCTTCAATCGGTCACACCCGCATCTGCAACTGCTGAACCGTCGCGTGACGCTGTTAAAGCGGCGCAAACGGTTATGGCGTGATCCTCAAGTGGATTGTGGCGGGAAAAATTCGCGCTTGGGTGCGAAATCTTTCGCGTTATATAATCTTAGCTGATTGTTAGCTTTTACCTCGTGTTAGGAAATCTGTAAGCCTCGCTTAGACAATTGGGTTGAAAATGGCTCAAGAGAAAATCCTCGTCGTCGATGATGAGCGGCTCATTCGTTGGACGCTCACCGAAAAATTGAGCGGGTGGGGTTACGCTCCGGTCGAAGCCGATACGGTCGCCGCCGCTCTCGCCAAGTTCGAGGCAGAGCATCCGGTCGCGGTGCTTCTGGACATCAACCTGCCTGACGGGACGGGTCTCGAAGTGCTGCGCGAGATCAAAGCGAGCCAGCCCGAAACAATCGTCATCATGATTACGGCGAACGTGCTGGTTGACGACACGATTGCCGCATTGCGCGCCGGAGCATACGACTTCATCGGCAAGCCGATCAACCTCGAAGAACTGCACATCACGATCCACAACGGCCTTGAAACGCGCTCGCTCCGCAAGGAGGTCAACTCCATCCGCAAAGAGCGCGTACAGGCGTTCAGCTTCGACGCAATCATCGGCGAGTCCGATGCGATACGCGAAACAATCGCGCTGGCGCGCCGGGTCGCCGCATCCGAAGTCTTCGCAGTGCTGTTGCAAGGCGAGTCCGGCACGGGCAAAGATCTCGTGGCGAAGGCGATTCATTACGGCTCAGATCGTGCTGACAAACCTTTCGTCGCCATCAACTGCGCGGCGATTCCGGCGAACCTGATCGAATCGGAATTGTTCGGCTACGAGAAGGGCGCGTTCACCGACGCCAAAGCGCGCAAGGAAGGTCTGTTCGAGCAAGCCGAAGGCGGCACGCTCTTCCTAGACGAGATCGGAGAGTTTGAACTGGGACTGCAAGCGAAATTGTTGCGCGTGCTCGATGAAGGGACGTTCCGGCGCGTCGGCGGGTTGAAAGACATATCTCTGGATGCGCGGGTCATCGCCGCCTCGAACCGCGACCTTGAAACGGAGAGCGCGGCGGGGCGATTCCGCCTCGATCTCTACTACCGCCTCTCCGTCTTACGCATTGATCTTCCGCCGCTCAGAGAGCGCGGCGATGACGTGCTGCTGCTTGCGGAGCATTTCATCGGGACGCAGAACAGAAGTATGCGAAAGACTCCGGTGCGCGGGCTGTCACCGGAAGCCAAGCACGCATTTCGCCGCTACCGTTGGACGGGGAACGTGCGCGAGTTGCGCAACGTGATCGAGCGCGCGTTGATACTCGAAGACGGCGACTTCATCACCATGAAGTATCTGCCGCGCGGTCTGGCGGGCGAATCGGAACTCGTGATGGGCGGCGCAGACGGCGATGACGGGGAAGTGAGCCGCTACATTCACCTTCCGCCCGACGGCATCTCGCTCGACGCGGCGGAGTTGACGCTCGTCCGGCAAGCCATCCGGCGGTGCGGCGGCAATCGAACGCGCGCCGCCGCGCTCTTAGGCATCACGCGCGACCAGGTTCGCTACTGTCTGAAGAAACACGAAGCCGCTAATCTGCAAGCGAAGAGCGCCGAAGGGACTCAACAGTGAGCAGGAGCAAGACGGACAAAGTGAGGAAACAAGATGAAGAGGAGTTGCGCCGTCTGCGTGAAAACGAACTACTGTTGCGCGCGGTGTTCGACAACACGGTGGACGCGATCCTTATCGCCGATGATGCAGGGACGTACCTGCTGGCGAACGCGGCTGCTTCCACGCTTCTCGGTCTGCCGCTCGATGAAATCGTCGGGCGGAGTCTCTCACACTTCACGCATCCGAGCCGCGCGCGTGAGGTCAAGAAAATCTGGCAGGACTTTCTCGCGGACGCCGCCCAGAAAGGCGTCTTTGACATTGACCGTCCAGACGGCACGACCATCGTCGTTGACTACGCCGCTAAAGCTCATGTCTTACCGGGTCGCCACCTTTCCATTCTGCGTGACGTGACCGAGCGCACGCGCTCCGAGCAGGCACTCAGACAATCACTAAAAGAAGTAACCGACATCAAGTTTGCGCTGGACGAATCAGCAATCGTCGCCATCACAGACCAGCGCGGGCGTATCACTTACGCCAACGACAAGTTCTGTGAAATCTCGAAATACTCGTGCGAGGAACTCATCGGGCAAGACCACCGCATCATCAACTCAGGCTACCACCCGAAAGATTTCATCCGCGACCTCTGGACGAC
>JANOGZ010000896.1:0-1781 GCA_031406255.1 Pyrinomonadaceae bacterium
CCCTTTTGCGGTAGCCGGCGAGGAAGAAGATGACCCGCGTCGTGAACTCATCGAGCAACTCCTCGAACACCAAAAATACAAGGCGGCGGCCGAGATGCTCTGGTCGCGCGCGACGGTCGAACGAGCGATCTTCACGCGCGCGCCGATCGAGACAGATAAACAGAACCCGGAAGTGTCGGCGGGAGTCTTTGACCTGTTGAAGATGTTTCAGGAAATCCTCGCGCGCCGTAAACAGGAAGTATTATTGGAGATCGAGCGCGATGAAATCACGATGACGGAAATGCTCGAACGTTTGCGCAACATGATTCTCTCGGCGGGCGAATTGAATCTGCGACGATTCTTCGAGCGCATGGAGTCGCGGCGCGAACTCGTGCTCGCTTTCCTCTCGATCCTCGAACTCGTTCGGACGACGGAAATTATGCTCGTCCAGCGCCAAACCTTCGGTGACATCATTGCCCGCGTCGGCGGCAGCTAAGCAGCGACAAATGATTGAAACGATCGAAAGCAACACGGCAGAAATCGCCGCCGGCTCCGCCCGTCGTGAAGAAGCCCGGACACATCATGTCGAGAACTCACGGGATCACGCGGAAGGAGATTCGGAGCAGACCCCGGCGCCGCCTGAAGTGGCCGGAGACTTTGAAACCGAGATGGAAGAGATAACCATTCACGACGCTGACGCCGGGGATGCCGCCGAAGCAGCCGCGCTCCGTCGGGCCAGCCGAGGGCCGGACGAGATCGCGGATGAGGACGATGCCCTCGCCGGGGAGATGATCACCGGCCGTGACGGCGCGCGCGAAATGGCCGAGTTGATGGCGATCATCGAAGCGCTCATCTTCGTCTCGGAGGAGCCGCTCACGGTCAAAACGCTCGCCGAAGTGTTAGGGGAAGAACGCGGATGGGTGATCGTGGCCGTCGAGGAGCTGGCTAAAGAGTTTAATGAACGAAACGGTGGTCTGATGTTGCGCGAGGTGGCCGGGGGCTGGCAGTTTGCCACGCGTCCCGAGCATCATGAGCACGTCCGCGCCTTTCTCAGATCACGGCCGAGCGCCAAACTGTCGCTCGCCGCGCTCGAGACCCTCGCCGTGATCGCTTACAAACAACCGATCACCGTGCCGGAAATTCTCGAGATCCGTGGTGTGCAATCATCTTCGGCCATCAAGACGTTGCTCGACAAGCGTTTGATTGTTGCCAAGGGACGTAAAGAGACCGTCGGGCGGCCGATGTTGTACGGCACTTCAAAAGAGTTCCTTCTCCAGTTCGGGCTGAAGGACTTGACGGAGTTGCCGAGCATTGAGGATTTCGAAGACCTGGCCGGCGGGGGAGCCTGAAACTTAGCTTTATTTTTACGTTTGCCGATACTGTAATCGGACGTCTGCACCGGCTCTTTCGATCGCAAAACAATATCCAAAATCGCAAATTTCTCATGGCGGAGCGTCTGCAAAAACTGATCGCGGCGGCGGGGCTCGCTTCACGTCGTCACGCGGAAGAGATGATCGCGGCAGGCGAGGTGACGATCAATGGAGAGGTCGTCACCACGCTCGGAACGCGTGTCGACCCGGAGCAGGATCATATCAAGGTCCGCGGACGGCTGATTAATCCGTTGCTCCAGTCGCGCACGAACGTTTATGTGCTGCTCAATAAGCCGCGCGGCTATCTGGCGAGCCTCGCCGACCCCGACGGACGCCCTCTGGCTAACGATCTCGTGCCGTCGTCGCTCGGACGTCTCCGTCCGGTCGGGAGGCTGGATTTCAACACGGAAGGCCTGCTGCTGCTCACCAATG
>JANOGZ010000904.1:0-6516 GCA_031406255.1 Pyrinomonadaceae bacterium
CGATCCCGCGCAGGTCTTCGCAAAGTAGCCATCCCACGCCGAAAGCAGATCTACAAGCGAATAGCTGCGAGGGATTGATGATCGCCGCGCAGATGTTTTTGTACCGCTGTCGACGCCGCAAAGCAGCGTCTTTATTCCTCCGCGAAGAGTTTATTAATGGCCAACTCAACGACGGCGGGGTCCAGATTTTTCTTGAAGATGATGGTGTGTGGCGGCACGCTCACGAGCGGGTCGCGGCTGCCGCGAAGTTCATCCCACGCCGCGATGATGAAGTTATCGATCCCGCCATGCGCGAATTCACGCAGGCGGTCATGCAGGTACTGCGGCGTCCAGAAGCCCAGGATTTCCAGATAAACCCGCTTCCCTTCGGGATGGCGGATGACGAAATCCGGAATGAAAGCGCTCTCACCCAGATCGATCACTTCGCGGCTTTCTTCGAGCGTCCACGGGCTGTCGAAGCGCGCCCAGCTTTCGGCCAGTTTCTCCACCACCGGATTCTCATAGGGAACAGCGCTCAGATAGTGGGAGCGCAACTGCTGCTGCTGGCTGCTGAGTTCGAAAAATGCGCTGCCCCCACCGCCCGTGCCCGGCTTCAGGCTGATCTCGGCCCGCATGCTCCAGCCCCGGCAGAGCAGCAGCGCCGGCAGGAATACGGCCATCTGCACGCCATATTTTTGCGAGCGATGAAACATCGAGACGGGTCCATCGAGGCGAATCTGATAGCCCGTCGCCGGATTTCCGCGGATGGTATGAATCAGTCTGTACGCCTTGATCGAATTGAACAGTTCGCGGTAGCCCTCCGGGTCTTGCGGCTCGACCGCGAGGCTCATTTCCACACAGCGGTAAAGGAGGGCCTGCGCCTGCGCCAGATTATAAAGATGCAGCAGCTCGGCGGCGGCGGCTTCTTCAAATTCAAACAGCTTCTGGTTAGCCGGCAAATCGGCGTACAGTCCGGCGAAGATGTTTTCGGGCGCGCCGCCGAGTTCCTGTGCCGCCGCGCGGGCGATCTCGGCGCGCACATCCTCTCCATTGATTAACGGATGATGCGCGCGCGCTTTGAGAAAAACCGCGCGCCGTATCTCGGCCGGATCTATCGCGCAGGCGGTGTCGAAACGGCAGCGATCCAGCAACAGCTTGATCAGGCCGCGCATGATTCTATAGTCGGTGCCGAGGCCGACATATTCTTCGAGCGCCAGTTCGAGTTCGACCCGCGCATGCCCCTCATGCGTGCGGAAGAGATTGATTAAATCATCCGCCTCCTGAAGATATTTCGGGTCTTCCGCATCAATGTAGCGCGGCGCGGTGCGCCCGCCGCGAGACCAGCTTAATGCCAGATCAGCCGTCAGCATATCTCTGAACTTTCACCTCACCGGGCGTGGATGCTCCGTCCATTGCGTGGTTTCGCGAAACTGCTCGCCGCCGCTCCGCCGCTTGCTGATATGCTCCTCGGTCGTATCGCTGGTGACGACTTCGTACAGTGTCGCTTCCTTCCCCGGCCGCTTTCGCAGTATCCGGCCGAGTCGCTGAATGTGCTCACGTGAGGAGCCGGAGCCCGACAGCACGACGGCGACTGACGCGTCAGGAATATTGACACCCTCGTTCAGCACCTTTGAAGTGGCGAGGGCTAAAACATCTCCCTTGTTGAATGCTTCGAGCCACTGGCGTCGCTCCTTGATCGCCGTCTCATGCGTGATGGCCGGGATTAAGAACTGCTCGGAGATGCGGTAAACCATCTCATTCTCGGCGGTGAAGATCAGCACGCGGTCTCTTCTGTGGCGCTGAAGCAGTTCGGCGAGAACGCGCAGCTTGGCATCTGTCCCGAGCGCGATGCGCTTCGACTCGCGATAGGCGAACATGGCGCGGCGGCCGGCCTCGCTGCGCGCGCTGGCGGCGATAAACATCTGCCAGCCCTGCAAGCTGCTCAGGCCGATCCCCTTCTCCAGCAAAAACCTGCGAAAGATGTCTCGCTCACTTTCATAGGCCGAGCGTTCCTCAGGGCTGAGCCGAACGTTGATCCGCACGACGCTGTAATCGGCCAGATATTCGCCCGCCAGCTCCTGTGCTTCCCGCCGGTAAACGATCGGGCCGATTAACTGGTCCAGGCTGCGATCCGCGCCGTCGGCTCGCTCGGGCGTCGCCGTCAGCCCGAGGCGAAACGGAGCGATCGCCAGCTCCGCCGCGTAGCGGTAGACGCTGCTCGGCAGGTGATGACACTCGTCAAAGATAATCAGGCCAAATTGATTGCCCAGACGCTCCATAAAACGAAAGGCCGAAGCATAGGTGGTCACCGTCAGCGCTCCGACCTCGTAGTATCCGCCGCCGATCAGGCCGACCTCGGCCTCGAAGCATGACAGCAGCAGGTCGTACCACTGGTTCATCAAATCAATCGTCGGCACGATCACCAGTGTGGAACGCTTCGTCTGCGCGATGGCCAGCTGGGCGACGAGGCTCTTGCCCGCGCCGGTCGGCAAGATCACGACGCCGCAGCGAGCATGTCTCCTCCATTCGCTCAACGATTCCTGCTGGTAGGGTCGCGGCTCAACGAGAAGCTTCGTGGGAAAGTCGAACTGATGATAAGAGCGCGCGCGGTCCTCGTACGGCGCCTCCCGGCGAATCAGCTCCGTGACGATATGACGGTAGGCCCAGGCCGGCGCGCGCCAGCGCATGACCCTCTCGTCCCAACGGAAAGCGGCCGGGACCGAAGCGGAGCGCTCGACGCCATCGAGCAGCAACGTTCCCGAATCGAAGCGAAGGATAACCTGGGGCGGACTCATGCTGGGTTTGAGATTACACGAGTTTCGCCATCTTCTCCGAGCGCCGGGAAGGGGGGCCGCGCGAAGGCTCTAAAAGAACTGATCGCCCGCTAGCGAACGGGCCGCTCTGTGATATAAACCTCTTGCCGAGTTTGTTCTAAAGTACGACAATGACGGAATTTCAGTGGTATCGGATCAGCTGGAGCGTAGAGAGCCGATGAAAAGGCGGGGTGCGCGATGGTCAAATCCAGAGAGAGGTGGCATAGCTGAATGTCGGAATTCATCCATTCCTTTGCAGCACTTCTACGCAGATTTGCGGCCGATCGCCGCGCCGATCCGAGACGAAAAGAGGCGGGTGCGGCCCGCCTGCCATTCCGCGCCAAACTGCTTGGCGCAAAGCCCGGCCGGGGGAGTCGGGAGCGTCTGCCGGCGCTCGAAGGCTACACGCGCGACATCAGCGCGCGAGGTCTGGCGCTGATCGTACCGTCCGCGCACATCCGTGAAGAATATCTCCGGGCCGAGGGACGCACCCTTCGTATTACGCTTGAACTTCCGACCGGGCCGATCGTCATCCACGCCGCGCCAGTGCGTTATCAACAACTCGATAAAAACAACCCCGCGGCCGGTTACCTGATCGGTGTGCGTCTGACAGACATGAGCGATGGCGATAACGAACGCTTCACCAGATATCTGCGCCGGATTCGTTTTCCCGGCCGAAATCATGCGCCGCTCCTATTCTTCAGCTGGCGATCCGGCGCCGCGCGCGCCGACGCTATCCTTCCCGGTTTCCGCCAGTCATTCCAGATGGCCGCTTCTCACGGTAATTAAACTGATCCGCTTTCGTTTCTCGAGACGAGCGGCCGCAGCACGCTTCACCTGCCCGTTCGCGCGTCTTGCATTAGAAGTATCCTTACCGCTATCTTGCGTGCCGCTCGTCAACTGCGCTCTGAAAGGCGATTGCAATGACGGACATTAATCTCCGTGAGGATCCTCTCTGGTACAAGGATGCCATTTTTTATGAAGTCTATGTTCGCGGCTTTTACGATTCGAACGCCGACGGGATCGGTGATTTCCCCGGGTTGACCGAAAAGCTCGATTACCTTCAGTGGCTGGGCATTGATTGTATCTGGCTGCTTCCGATGTATACCTCGCCGCTGTGCGATGGGGGCTACGATATCTCCGACTATTACGGCATGCTGCCGGAATACGGGACACTGGAAGAGTTTAAGACTTTTCTTGACGCGGCGCATCGACGGGGGATTCGCGTGATCGTTGATCTCGTCATCAACCACACTTCGGATCAGCATCCATGGTTTCAGGAGGCCCGCCGCGCGCCCGATTCGCCGAAGCGCGACTGGTATGTCTGGAGCGACACGAATCAGAAGTACGCTGGTGCGCGGATTATCTTTACTGATACAGAACGCTCGAATTGGACGTGGGATGACGAGGCCGGAGCTTACTACTGGCATCGCTTCTTCAGTCATCAGCCGGACCTTAACTACGACAATCCGGAAGTTCAGCAGGCGATGCTCGATGTCGTCTCGTTCTGGCTCGAACTGGGCATCGATGGCTTTCGCGTCGATGCCGTGCCATACCTGTTCGAGCGGGAGGGCACCAACTGCGAGAACTTACCCGAGACGCACGCTTTTCTCAAGCGTCTGCGCGCTTACACGGAAGAGCATTATCCCAATCGCCTCCTGCTGGCCGAAGCCAACCAGTGGCCCGCCGACGTTGTCGAATACTTCGGCGATGGCGATGAATTCCACATGGGCTATCACTTTCCGATCATGCCGCGCCTTTTTATGGCGCTCAGGCAGGAAGACCGGCGACCGATCGTCGAGATTCTTGAGCGAACGCCGGATATCCCGGCGAACTGCCAGTGGGGGATGTTCCTGCGCAATCACGACGAACTGACGCTCGAAATGGTGACCGATGAGGAGCGCGACTACCTCTATAACGAGTATGCCAAGGATCGGCGCATGCGGCTCAACGTCGGCATCCGCCGGCGGCTGGCGCCGCTCATGGAGAACGCTCGCCGGAGCATCGAGCTGTTGCACGCCTTGCTCTTCAGCCTGCACGGAAGTCCCTTCCTCTATTACGGTGATGAGATCGGAATGGGCGACAACATTTACCTCGGCGACCGTGACGGCGTACGCACTCCGATGCAGTGGTCGGTCGATCGCAACGCCGGATTTTCGCGGGCCGATTTCGCGAAGCTCTATTTCCCGGTTATCATGGACCCCGTCTATGGTTTTCAGTCGGTCAATGTCGAGGCGCAGCAACGTTACGACACGTCGCTGCTCCACTGGGTGCGGAGTATGATTCATCTGCGGAAGAAGCACCGCGTGTTTGGACGCGGCTCGATGAATTTTATCAAGCCCGAAAACAGAAAGATATTCGCGTTCACACGCAGCGACGAGGACGAGACGGTTCTCTGCATCTTTAACCTTTCGCGACATGCGCAGCCGGCAGAGCTTGATGTGCGGCCGTTTGTGGGGGCGACGCCGGTGGAGATGATGGGCGGAACCGCGTTTCCCACAATCGGCGAGCTTCCGTATCAATTCGCCCTCGCTCCGCTCGGCTTTTACTGGTTCCAGCTCAAATAGCTGACTTTAAAACATATCGTCTTGAACACGACGCTTTGGGTACGAAATGTGCACCGGGGGGGCTCGTATCATGGATTCAGGGTCAGAGCTTGAAGATCAACTCGTTGAGCATCGGGAGAGATTAAACGTGCCGGCGGTCGTCGATGCCTTCCGCAATGCACATAAACGTTTACTGCTCCTCGACTACGATGGAACGCTCGTTCCCTTCGCGAACCGGCCCACCGAACCGGCCCCTCCCGCCACATTGATTAATATGCTGGATCGTCTCGCCGGCAATCCGGCGAACTGTCTGGTGATCGTGTCCGGCAGAGCCAGCTCAGACCTCGAGACCTGGTTCGGCCATGTTCGAGGATTATGGCTCGCCGCCGAGCACGGCCTGGCCATCCGCCCTCCCGCCACCTCTGTCTGGGAACCGCTCCATCCCCTTCTCTCCGTTGACTGGAAGGGGCAGGTCTATCCGGTGCTTGAACATTTCGCCGACCGCACCCCCGGTAGCATCATCGAAGAGAAGGAATACTCGCTCGTCTGGCACTACCGTATGTCCGACCCGGATTTCGGCGAGCCAGTAGCCGACGAGCTTGTCGCGACGCTCGAAGAAATGCTGGCCGAGACTGAGCTGCGGGCGACTCGCGGACAAAAAATCGTCGAGGTTAAACTCCTCGCGGCCAACAAGGGCGAGATCCTCGCGGTCATCACCAAAACGTTTTCCGAGCCGGACTTTCTTCTTGCGATTGGTGATGATCGTACCGATGAAGATCTCTTCGACCGCATGCCGCCCGAAGCATGGACGGTCCACGTCGGAAATAATCGCACGCGGGCAAGATTCCGCATCTCTGATCCCGAAGAAGTACGGCGATTATTGCAATACTTCTGTGAGGCGGACGAGGAGCGGAGCGAAAAGTTTCTGCTATCACAAGCGACCTAAGGGCGGGTGCTTGATCGCTCGGGAGGCGGACGGCGATGGCATCAATCTGGGGATTAGGCGGGCTGTCATGGCGCGAGCTTGGCCGGCGCGTCTGGCACGCAATCTACGCGGGCGATCTTCTCACCCGCGCGGCGGCGCTATCCTACTACTTCCTCCTCGCTCTTTTTCCGCTGCTGCTCTTCCTGATGGCGATGCTCGGTTATTTCGCTGAAGCGGGAACCGAGCTGCGCAG
>JANOGZ010000927.1:0-2138 GCA_031406255.1 Pyrinomonadaceae bacterium
ATCCGCCGGCTCGAATCCCTCGAATCAGGTCTTGGTATCATGGCCGACGATGTGCTCGCGGGCGCCTATGCGGCGACGCTCATGTCGCTGCTGACATCAATCTATTTACTATTGTAAAGAGGAGGATTCAAAGTGAACGAAGAAAGAGATCAAAAACCTGCGGCAGGCGCAAAGAGCGATACGGCTGAAGCGACTACTGACAGCAGGCACACGCAGGCGACCAGCAGTGAGACCTTGAGCGATCTGGAAGATAAGCAGAGCCCGGCAAAAACGAAAAGCGGGGTGCCCGATAGCCAGAGAGATGCGCCTCCTGCGCCGTCGCCCGATGGTGCGAGTGTTCAAGAACGAGGCGGGCGGGCCGACGGCAGCGACAGCGGTGGGCCGATGTGAAAAATATTAGGGACGGTCGCCGGGTCGCCACCTTTGACCGCTCTGTCGCCGTCACCGGTTCTGCACTGTTGTGAAGTGTTGCTTCGGCGACCGATCCAACCGCGACGCCGGAAGAAGATCAACATCCCGACCGCCACTGTCTATGAACAAACCAAAAATACTTGTTGCCGATGATGTTAGTGAAAGCGGTCTCGTCTCGCTGCGGGCCGCCGGATTTACGGTCGAGAAGAGAACAGCGCTCGGTCCCGATGAACTATTTGAAGCGATCCGCGACTGTGAAGGCCTGATCGTGCGGAGTGAAACGAAGGTGACGGCTTCGCTGATGGATGCTTCGGCGTGTCTGCGCGCCGTCGGGCGCGCCGGAGTTGGCGTAGATAATATAGATGTGGCGGCGGCGACGGCGCGCGGCATTGTCGTGATGAATGCGCCTGACGGCAACACGATGACGACCGCTGAGCATACCATCGCGCTGCTGCTTGCGCTCGCCCGCCGAGTGCCGCAGGGATGCGCGAGTTTGAAAGCGGGCCGCTGGGAGCGCAAGCGCTTCGTTGGTGTCGAATTGCGGGGCAAGACGCTCGGTATCATCGGTCTCGGGCGCATCGGTCGTGTTGTCGCCAGCCGCGCGCGCTGCTTCGATATGAAGGTTATCGCATATGATCCGTTCGTCGCGCCGGGTCAGGTGCACGATGCTGAACTGGAACTGGCATCGCTCGAAGAAGTCTGCGCGCGCGCCGACTTCCTCACCGTGCATACCCCTCTGACGCCTGAAACACACGGCATTATCGGTGCCCGAGAATTGACCCTGGTGAAACCGGAAGTGCGTATTATTAACTGCGCGCGGGGCGGCCTCGTTGAAGAAAAGGCATTATACGAGGCGATCAAGGAAGGACGCGTCGCGGGCGCCGCGCTCGACGTGTTTGAAGAGGAGCCTCCGCCAACCGACCATCCCTTGCTAAAGCTCGATGAAGTGATCTCGACCCCGCATCTGGGCGCTTCGACGAAAGAAGCGCAGGAAGGTGTTGCCGTGACTGTGGCCGAGCAGTTGCGCGACTATCTTTTGACCGGCGCGCTCCGGGGAGCCGTCAATGCTCCGGCGATCGGTGCGCAGGAGTTAAGCGTTTTGCAGCCTTACCTTACGCTGGCCGCGCGGCTGGGAAGGTTTCAAGCGCAGTTGATCGATGATGCGGTTTGCGCGGTACACATTCAATATGCCGGGGAATCCGTAGAATTGGATGCCGCCCCGGTCACGCGAGCTTTTCTCGCCGGTTTACTGCGCGATATGAGCGCGCGGGTCAATGTCGTCAACGCATTTCTGATCGCGGAAGAGCGCGGCATCACAGTCACCGCTGCCTATCAACGCCCCGCCGGAAATGAGACTATGCCGGCCATTCAGACGCGCGTGATAACGAAGCGCGGTGAGCAAACCGTCGCGGGTTCGCTCTTCGCCTCGAGCGGCGACGGGCGCATTACGGAGATCAACAGTTTTCGTATCGAAGCGATTCCTTCCGGTTATATGCTCGTCATGCGCAACCGCGACGTCCCCGGCGTCATCGGACGCGTCGGGACCTGCCTGGGCTCGCGCGGCGTCAACATCGGCCGCTTTCATCTGGGGCGGCGCGAGCGCGGCGGTGAGGCGATGTCCGTGATCGAAACCGATGCCCCGCTCGACACCACGACGCTTGCGGAGCTTCGTTCGTTTGCAGAGGTCATCTACGCACGCCAGATCGAACTCGAAGCGTAGAGCAACC
>JANOGZ010000949.1:0-3857 GCA_031406255.1 Pyrinomonadaceae bacterium
TGACAACCGCGCTCGAGAAATCGAATGCCAACACGACTGGCGGGTTTGTTGACGCGCAGTCTCAGGAGTACCTCGTCAGAAACCTTGCGCGCTTCTACACGCTCGACGAGCTAAAGAATACAGTTGTCGCGTACCGCAACAATACCGCCATCCGGCTCGGCGATGTCGCTGACGTACGCTTCGGCGCGCGCACCAAGCGCGGCGACGCCGGGACGAGCGGGCAGCCGGCGATCATTATGTCCGTCCAGAAGCAGCCCGGCACCGACACAATCGAGATCACCGAAAACATCGATCGCGCCCTGCGCGAGATGCAGGCGACGCTGCCTCAGGACGTTGAAATCAACTCGAACCTTTTCCGCCAAGCCAACTTCATCAACTCGGCGATCGAGAACGTCCGCGAGGCGTTGATCGAAAGCTCCGTCCTGCTCGTCGTCATACTGTTCCTGTTCCTCTTGAACTTACGCACGACGGCGATCACGTTGACCGCGATCCCGCTCTCGTTCGTCGTCGCGTTTCTGGTGTTCCGTGCCTTCGGCATCTCGATCAACACGATGACGCTCGGCGGCCTGGCGGTCGCCATCGGGGAACTCGTTGACGACTCCATCGTTGACATCGAAAACATTTTCCGCCGCCTGCGCGAGAATCGGCAACTGCCTGATCCGAAGCCCGCGCTCGAAGTTATTTACAACGCTTCGTTGGAGGTTCGCTCAAGCATCGTCTATGCGACTTTCATCGTCGCACTCGTCTTCGTGCCGCTCTTCGCGCTCGAAGGGATCGAAGGACGTTTTCTCGCCCCGCTCGGGCTCGCCTACATCACGGCGCTCGTCGCTTCGCTCGTAGTCTCCTTGACGGTGACGCCCGTGCTCGCCTCTTACCTGCTGCCGAACATGCGCGCGATGAAAGAAGGCACGGAGAGTTTCCTCGTGCGCTTTATGAAGCGCTGGGATGAAAAACTTCTGCGGCGCACACTCAAGCACCCGATGCTCGTCATCGTCGGGTCGGCGGTGATGTTCATCGCCGCCGTCGCCTTCCTGCCGTTCGTCGGCACGTCGTTTCTGCCGGAGTTCAACGAAGGGACGCTGACCGTCAACACGCTCGCCCAACCCGGCACGAGCCTTTCAGAGTCGAACCGCATCGGGCAGATCGCGGAGCGCCTTATTCTCGAAGTCCCGGAAGTAGCTTCCACGGGCAGGCGCACCGGCAGAGCGGAGCTGGACGAACACGCCGAAGGAGTGCATTACACGGAGATCGACGTTGACCTGAAAGAGTCAGACCGCGAGCGCGAGGAAATCTTGCACGATATACGCGATAAGCTCGCCGTCATCCCCGGCGTCTCGGTCAACGTCGGGCAGCCGATCTCGCACCGCATCGACCACCTGCAATCCGGCGTCCGCGCGCAGATCGCCGTCAAGCTCTTCGGCGATGATTTAGGCGTACTTCGTGCGAAGGCGGAAGAGATTCGCAATGTGATAACGACCGTCGAGGGCGCGGCTGACGTGGCGATTGAACGGCAGGTCTTGATCCCGCAGGTGCGCTTCAACGTCAACCGCGAGCGGGCGGCGCAGTACGGCTTGCAGCCGGGCGAAGTTGCCGAGACTTTGGAAACCGCTCTGAACGGCAGAACCGTGTCGGAGGCGATTGAGGGGCAACGCCGCTTCGACGTCGTCGTCAGGTACGACGACGAGTCCCGCGGCAACCTCGACGCGCTCCGTAACGTTACGGTTGACACACCGCAAGGCACACAGATTCCCGTCTCCGCGGTCGCCGACATCGAACGCTTGCCCGGCCCGAACCAGGTCCTGCGCGAGAACTCGCAGCGCCGCATCGTCGTCTCGGCGAACACGGAAGGGCGCGATCTGGGTTCGGTCGCGCAGGAAGTGGAAAGTCGTATCCGCGCGCAGGTCCAACTCCCGGTAGGCTACTTCATCGAGTACGGCGGGCAGTATCAGGCGCAGCAGACCGCGACGCGAAGATTGACCGTGCTCTCGCTCTTCTCGCTCGTCGCCATCTTCTTCCTGTTGATTAAGGCTCTGGGGGATTGGCGCTCGGCGCTGCAGGTGATGGTCAACATCCCGCTCGCTATGATCGGCGCGATCGTCGCGCTGCTTATCACCGGCGGCGTCTTCTCGATCGCCACGCTCGTCGGCTTCATCTCACTCGTCGGCATCACTTCGCGCAACGGTATCATGATGATCTCGCACTACATCCACCTCATGCGCGAAGAAGGCGAGGGATTCACGGATGAGATGGTCGTGCGCGGCTCGCTCGAACGGCTCGTGCCCGTGTTGATGACCGCCATCATCGCGGGATTTTCGCTGGTCCCGCTCGTCTTCGCGGGCGGCGAGCCGGGTAAAGAGATACTGCACCCGCTCGCCGTGGTCGTGCTCGGCGGCATTCTGACCTCGACGCTCTTGGACCAGATGGTTACGCCCGCGCTCTTCTACAGATTCGGCAAACCTATCGCCGACCGCATCATTCGTGAGCGCGAAGCGGCGCGTGCAGGAGTCAAGACGGACGATTTCGGCGAGGAACTCAAACCGGAAAGGGACGTGCCGCCGTTCGCTCCGGAGAAACTGCCGGAGCCCGTGGCCGGTGACTGAAAAAGGGCACCCCCACGGTCGCCCGCGGCGGCGCGAGGGAGAGCGTGAACAATGAAATTGCCGGCAAGCATTGTCGCCAGGGTCGTCTTCTGGGGCGGCGCTCGACGGCCCTCCGTTCTCAGTCGCGCGGTCAAATCATTCCGCAGCCTTCGCGCCGGTAAAACCGCAATAGATACAGCAGGCGGTGCGCGCCCGTAGGATTAAAGTCGGGCTGTCGGATAGATTTCTCGCGGCGCACGCTAATGGCGCGGCGACTTGTGCCCCACAAGAGGAGGGCGCAGGTGTTCGGAGGAGTAATGAGGCCGAAGCGTTGGCCCGAACGCGAGGGAGACGACATGTGAAGCTGAATCGTGTTGAAAAGGCGCTGATGAATAACCCGGTGCGCTCCCTTGTGCAGCGGCTTTACGAGTCGGCGTTGATGGAGCGGCTTGGCGGGCGAGTCCGTGGAGGGCGCGTGCTTGAAATCGGGTGCGGGCGCGGAGTCGGCACCGAGATCATCTTCGAAAGATTTGGTGCGCGAGAGGTTCACGCTTTCGATCTGGATTCTGCCATGGTGGAGCGGGCGCGGCGCCGACTCTCCAGATATCCGCCGGAGCGCCTGCTCCTGTCCGTCGGTGACGCGGCCGCCATCGATGCGGAAGACGCGACTTACGACGCGGTCTTCGACTTCGCAATTATTCATCACGTGCCCGAGTGGCAACGCGCGGTGTCGGAAGTCGCCCGCGTGCTCCGCCCTGGTGGTCGCTTATTCTTTGAAGAAGTCACAAGACAGGCGCTCGACCGCTGGTTCTACCGGAAGTTTCTGGAGCACCCGGCGGAAAACCGCTTCAGCGCGCGGCAATTCCTCGCCGCACTTGAGCGGCAGGGGATAAGTGTCGGAGATAATCCTATCGAGTGGTTCTTCGGAGATTTCCTCGTCGGCGTTGGTGAGCGCGCCGAGTGAAGATCATCGTCAGCGAACAAGTCAATCATATAAATGCGAGGGGAAAACTAATGAAACAAAAATCAGCCCGACAATTAGGCGCTCGCCTTGTCATCATCAGCATGACGGCATTCGCGTTCGCCGTCGCTGGAGGCATCGGCTTCGTCTTCACGTCAACCGAAGCCGCGCACGATCCTTCGGAGCATGTACGTGAAGTGCTGATCGCCTCGGTCGCCGCCTTCGAGCGCCACGACATGCGGACGCTCGAGAACGTCTGGGCTAACGACGAATCAGTGACCGTCTTCGAACAGGGGCATGCCAACTACGGCTGGGCC
>JANOGZ010000955.1:0-3474 GCA_031406255.1 Pyrinomonadaceae bacterium
TGATGAAATGCCTCGATGACCGCCGGGTCAAAATGTTTCCCGGCGCATCTGTCCAGTTCGGCAACCGCCGCTTCGTAAGCAACACCCGCATGGTAGACACGACTGCTGATCATCGCGTCGAAAGCATCTGCGACGGCAAAGATACGGGCATTTAACTCGATCTCTTCCCGGCGCAAGCCGAAGGGGTAACCCGAGCCATCCCACTTCTCATGATGCTGGACGACGACGAGCGTCGCGCTTTCCAGAAAGCTGATGCCACTCAATATCTCTCGCCCGAGCAAAGGATGTTCGCGCATCTTAAGCCACTCCTGATCAGTCAATCTTGCGGGCTTGCGCAGAATCGCGTCGGGCACACCGATCTTACCTATATCGTGAAGCAGCGCGCCCAACTCCAGCGATCTCATTTGTTCCTCACTTCCACCCAGTACCCGACCGAGACGCAAACTGAAAGCCGCTACCCGCTCCGAGTGGCCGTGGGTTTCCGCATCGCGCATCTTTATGGCGTTGGTCAGCGCCGTGAGTGTTGCACGCTCGGTATCATCGAGCATCGCAAAAATATGTTCCATTGATCCCGTGCCTGATCTAACCATTTCTGCCATACATCCCCCGCAGCAGTGTTTGCTGATTCAGACCGCACGACGATCAGCGCGCTAGAGCTATTGTGTAGGATTCCGCAGCTGTAATGTGCCTGCTCATAGAATCTTAAACGGCCACTGCCCATCAAAAACTGGTAACAGCTGGCGGGTTCCACAAGACAACGCAGATACAATCAGAACGCAATCAGAGGACAACAAAAGGGCAGGGTATTGCTATACAGAGCGTGGTCGGGGCGCTCGGATGGAACCGATGGTGGGGTGTCGAAGGCGCTGATTAGCCTACCGAGATGGTTCACCCGAGGAGGCTTCTTCTAGCGCGACATGGAGTGTTTCGATCGCCAGCGCGGCGGCATGCTGCTTTCGGACAGGTAGACCGCCGACAGCACGTACGACTTCCTGGCGCGTGAGCCGCAGCGCTTCTTCCCGGCTCATGCCTTCGATCATCTCGGCGAGCGCAGACCCGCAGGCGAGCGTCGGCGGGCATCCATAGGCGAGAAACCGTGCCGCCTCGATGCGACCATTGCGCACGCGCAGCATGAGACGAAGGCGGTCGCCGCACACAGGATTCGTCTGCTCCGCAATGACATTAGCGTCGGCGAGTTCCCCCGCGTTACGCGGGTTGGCCAGATGGTCTTGGACGATGGCGGAATAAGGCACAGACGTAGAGAACAGCTGAAAGTTATTTTTTGGAAGCGTGCGCTAAAAGCACTATCGCAGATCGATTGTTGAATATCGCCGGTCATCAAGTGGGAGTGAGAACGGCGACGGCGCCTTCTATCTCACACGCCCGCTCGGCGAGCGCCTTCTGGTAGAGCGGCGAGAGACGACGTAGATTATCGACCGCGCGCGGCAAAACTTCGAGCACATAATTGATATCTTCGTCCGTCGTGTCTTTACCGAGACTGAAGCGTATCGAGCCGCGGGCAAGCTCATCATTACGGCCGAGAGCGCGGATCACCGGCGAGGGCTCGAGCGATCCCGAGGAGCACGCCGACCCGGTCGAGACCGCGACGCCCTGCATGTCGAGGTTAATAAGTAATCCTTCACCCTCGATAAAGCGAAATGAGATGTTTGACAGATGCGGCAGACGTCGGGTGGGGTGACCGTTGAGCACTATGTTTTCGATGCGCGCCGCGACACCGGCCTCGAAGCGGTCGCGCAAGCGTCGCATGTGCTCGATGCGCTCTGTCAATTCCGCGCGCGCGAGTTCGGCCGCTTTGCCGAAGGCGACAATTGCGGCGACCGCCTCCGTACCCGCGCGTCTTTCGCGCTCCTGGTGGCCGCCGATGTTTTGCGGCGTGAGGCGCACGTTGCGCCGTACGAAAAGCGCGCCGACGCCCTTCGGCGCATGAAGCTTGTGCGCCGACATGGAGAGCAGATCGCACCCGAGCGCTTCGACATCAACCGGCATTCGCCCGGCCCCCTGCACCGCATCGGTGTGAAGGAATAGATGACGTTGACCGCGCGCCCTCTCCTCACGCACCAGCGCGCCGATCTCCGCCACCGGTTGAATCGTGCCGATCTCATTATTGGCGAGCATCACGGTGATCAGCACCGTGTCAGGCCGCAGGGCCGCGCGCACATCTTCCATGCGGACGATGCCATCATCGTAAACAGGCAGACGCGTAATCTCCCACCCGCGTTTTTCGAGCGCGTCACAGACGCCGCGCACGGCCGAATGCTCGATCGCCGAGGTGATGATATGGCGGCCGTGAGAGAGGGTCGTCTCGGCGATGCCGCGGATCGCCAGATTGTTCGCTTCGGTTCCACCGGAGAGAAGAACGATTTCATTCGGACGTGCGGCGATCAGCGCCGCGACCTCGCGCCGGGCGCTGTCGACGGCCGCCCGCGCCTCCTGCCCGAAGAAGTGGACGCTTGACGCATTGCCGAACTTTTCAGTCAGGTAAGGCAGCATCGCTTCGACGACGCGCGGGTCAACTGGCGTCGTGGCGCTGTTATCCATGTAGACTCTTCGCATGAAAATCGATCGCCCGCGAAGTTTATCACCTTCAACCCAAAACCACTGGAAGCAACCCGCCGCGCCAACCAGACGAGCAAATGTTGCATCACAAGCGAACAGGAACAAGCTCTTAAGCGCGGCTTCAGGAAATTCTCTTGCATCCCGATGGCGCTCCGGGCGCTTTATGAGTCTAGCGGCGCAAATCAAGAGACGTCAAGCATCCCTTGAATTTGTTGTGCTCATACGGTGAGTGATAGCATGAGACGATTGAAGAAGCTCGGAATGAGCCGCGCTGGATACAATCTGAGAGGCTTGTCCATATTCACACGTTGACTCTACTAACGTTTGCCAAGGAGAACGAAGTATGAAGATTTCGCAACGCTTCATCCCAGCCTCGCTTTTGCTCGCGATTGTCCTGCTGCCGACGACTTTTGGGCCCGCCCGCGCCGCCGCCGGCGCACCAGCCACCACCGCGCAGATGCAGGATGAGCAGGACCGCACAGGCGCCATCGAGCGGGGCTATCGCACGGGTTACTCCGACGGCTATCAGGCCGGGTGGCGCGATTCCGTCGAGCGCGCCGCGCGCGACTATCGAAATAAAGACGATTATCTGCGCGCCGACCGCGCTTACGTCGCCGCTTATGGCACGCGCGAAGATTACCGCGACGGCTATCAGCAGGGATTTGAAGCGGGCTATGACACGGGCTATGAGCGCCGTTCGTTTGAGGCGACTCTTCCGGGGGGCTTAAAGAAGCGGGGCGTAATTAATTCGGGAGACCAGGTAGCGTCGACAAACCCTGCTGGAAACACTCAATCTACCGGTAACGGAAATGGCGAGACAGTAAAGATTGAGTATATCGCTAAAAATACAACCGAGCCGGCGGCAACGCCCGCTAACTATCAAACCGATTCAAATGC
>JANOGZ010000975.1:0-4430 GCA_031406255.1 Pyrinomonadaceae bacterium
CATCAGGGGAAAATATCAGCAAAGCGGAATGCGCAAGTATTTCTGGCGCGTTTTCTTCTCTGTAATCCATTGAGCGCAGGGTCATTGAGTCCGCGAATTGCTGTCGCACTATGACAATGACCTTGCACACACATAGACCGCCCGCAAAGAAGGAGGTGGCCCCCTGGAAAGAGGGCCACCTTTTTCATATTTCTCGCGTCCGGTTATCAGAAGTCGAACCGGAGCGCCATCTGGATGACGCGCGGATTGCTGCTGAAGATTTGGGACGGCGTGTTGAAGCCGGTGCGTCCCACGGTGTTGACGTTCGCCACGGTGGTCGTGGTGATCCGATCGACGACGTTGACCGCGCCGGGAACATACTGCGGGTGATTGAAAGCATTGAAGAAATCAGCGCGGAGCTGAATCCGCCGCGTCTCTCCCAGCGCGAAGTTCTTGAACACGGAGAAGTCCAGGTTGTTGATGCCCGGCAGTTGCAGGGTGTTGCGCGCCGAGTTGGAGCGCGCGCCCCGGCCGGCCTGGATGTACTCCGCATTCGGATTATTCGCGAGATACGCGACGATCTGACCGCTGCTGTTGGTCAGCGCCGTCACCGTGCTCGCTGTGTCTCTTGCGCCGTTCGGGTTTCTGATCGTGCGATCGGGAGCGACGTCATTGTTCAGGTTGGAATCGGTGCCGCTCAGCACGGTCGCCTTCTGGCCCGACTCGAAAGTGAGCGTGCCCGCAAAGTTGATACCACCGAGCACCATCCGGACCAGAGAGTTCGAGCTATTTCGGAAGAACGGCAGTTCATATAATCCGTTCATCACGAAGCGGTGCCGCCGGTCGAGCGCCGAGTCGGCACGTTCGGGACGCAGGTTCTGAAAGTCCTGGACGCGACGTGGGCTGAGCACAGTGGTGAATACCTCTGCCGTCGAATCATCAATCAGGTGGCTCCACGTGTAGGCCGCCGATCCCTGCAACCCGGCGGCGAAACGACGCGTGAGCTGCGCCGAAAAGCCGTGGTACGTGGAATTGCCATTCGAGATGAAGGCGACGATGTCGTTGCCGTTGAAGCCGGCCGCATCGTAGCTCGGGACGAAGCGCGAGCGCGCCTGCAACTGATTGAGGCTTAACGAAAGCGCGTCGAGCTGCGCCTGCGAAGGGGCCGACAGGAAGGTCGGCAAAAACTCCGTGTCTGTCACTCTGGCGCGCGCGTTCAGTCGATTCTGAGTGAACAGGTGAATACCACGCGTCCCGAGATAGCGCGCCTCGATGGCCCAGTTCTTCAGAAACTGCCGCTGAAAACTGAGGCTGTAGGAGATCGAATAAGGAACCTCCTGATCCTGTATAAAGGCGGCGGTGGCTGCCCGGGCGATGGCCGGATCGCTATCGGCGGCGACGGGGTTGGGCCCGATGCCTCCGCCGGCGAGGAAGTTCGGAGTCGGATTCGTCACGTCCACGTCAACCGTCTGGTTGAATTGTGGCGGAAGCGAATTGAGGTAGAGGTTATCGAAGACCACATCATAGGCCATCGCAAAGCTCGCACGAATCGAGCTCTGGCCGCCGCTGCCGAAGACGCGGCCGAGCACTCCGCCGGTGTAGTTAGGCGAGTAGGCGAGGCCGACGCGCGGCGCGAAATTCTTCTTCTGTGATTGGGGCTCGGTGAATTCGATCACGCCCGGCGCCGACGCGATCGCGTTCAGGGTTTGCTGCCGCGCCGTAAACGGCACCTGCTGGTAGGAGTAACTCAATCCGAGGTTGAGCGTTAAGTTCGGACGCGCGCGCCACTCGTCCTGTGCGAAGAGAAACGCGAGCACCTGGTTGCCGGCGTAGGGAGACGCGCCGACCGTCCGCTGCCCGAGAAAGTCCGGGGAGATATCGCGCAGGAAAAGATCGGCGGTCGTGTACTGGTAATCTCCGCGCGAGCGCTGGACGAAGGTCTGCGGCGAGATCAGCTTACGGACATCGCCGCCAAACTTCGTCGAGTGGTTGCCGGTTAGATAGCTGACATTGTTGACGACCTGGTAATTGTTTTCAGTGCCGCCCTGCGGCGCATTCGGATTGGGCCCGATGTCGATGCCGAGCTCCTGCAAGCCGATATTCGGAAATACATCGAGGCCGGGGAAGGAGAAGCCTCCGGGGACGGGAAACTCCTGCACGTTACGCCGGTATGCCAGACGCAGCTCGTTGGTGAGATTCGACGTGAAGCTGTGTAGAAGTGTATAGGAGAACAGACGCGAGTCGTTCGGCACCAGCGCGTAGAACACCGGCAGCACGGCCGTGTTATCGATCGCGCGAAAGCGATTGAAGATAAAACGCGAGCGATGCTGCGTCTTATCCGTCTGCGCGAAGTCGAGATTGAGCACGAAGTTGCGCTGGTTCGTGAAGTTCGGGGCCGCGAAGGCGATGTTCCCGACGGGTATGGAGCGGCCCGCGACGGTGATCGTTCCGGCGTCGCCCACCGGCGCGACCGGCACGAACTGCCGGAAGATGCCGAGGTTGGTGGCAGAGAGCCCGGGGATCGTGTTGAGCAGCGCGAAGCCTTCCGCCGTGGGCGAGGCGATGCCGCCCGGAGAGGCCGCATTCCCCGTCTGCAATCCCTCGTAAGACGAAAAGAAGAACAGACGGTTCTTCAAAATAGGACCGCCGACGTTGCCGCCGTAGCGCGCGAAATCAGAGCGGGGAAGGAAGCTGTCTTCCCGGCCCGGAATTCGCTCGCGAGTGATACCGGCGTTCTTCTGCAGGGTGTCGAGCGCGTTCAGGTAACGGTTCTGGAAAAATCCGTACGCGGTGCCGTGGAATTCGTTGGTCCCGCTCTTCGTCACCGTGATGAACTGCCCGCCGGTCGAGCGTCCGAACTCGGCCGAAAACTGGTTCGTCAGCAGCGAAAACTCGGCGACGGTTTCGGGCGAAACGTACACCTGCGGCCCCGTGACAGACTTATCGTTATTATCTATGCCGTCGACGATGAAGTTGTTGTTGCGCGGGCGCTGGCCGCCGACCGAGCCGCCCTCGCCGGTGCCGGTGCCGCCGCTCGATGAGACGTTCGGCGACAGGAGTGAGAGGTTGTTGACGCCCGACAGAAGCGCGCCGATGCCAGTCTGCCCGAGTTCGACGACCTGCCGGTCATCAAAAGATTTAGAGAGGGTGGTGGTCGTCGTCTCGACGAGTTCCGCGCCTCCGGCGGAGACTTCGATGGTCTCCCCCTGCAACCCGACGGTCAGCTCGGTGGGCACGTCCGTGGTCTGATTCAGTTCGACGCGCACGTCGTTTAACGTGAGCGTTTTGAAGTTGGCCGCTTCGACGACGATACTATATTCGCCGACCAGCAGATTGTTGAATTCATATTCGCCCGCGTCCGCCGTTTGCGCGGTGAAAGAGTTGTTGGTCTTTTTGTTGGTGATCGTGACCTGCGCGCCGGGCACGACCCCGCCGGCCTGATCCTTCACGACGCCGCGCACGTTGCCGGTCGTCACCTGCGCGCTCGCCGCCGCCACGCCCATCATCATAACGAGTGACAGGCACACGAGACGCAGCAGATGCCGCGTCGCGCCTGTCTGAAGAATGCGTTCCGTCAGTCGCCAGCCTCCGGATGTGGGTCGGTCGGGCGCTGAGCTGTTGAGTGTAACTTCGTTTTTCATCTGCAATGTTCCTCCAGCACGGGGCACATGGAAAAAGCATGGCCCGCGTTTTCAAAAAATCGGAAACGGTTAAAGCAATCGCGTTGCTTTGCATTGCAGTGGGGCAATGCCCATGCCGGAACGGAACACCGCGCGCAAGTAGTCATATCTGAAGAAGCTTAGCCGGGGGGCGGGAGGGACGAACGCCGGGAGGCTGGCGAAATCCGGATCAGGTTTTCTTATTAATTAAGATTTAATGAATAATGAATGTTATTAGCGGTCATCATCTCGCACGAGATGCATTCATTTTGATGATGTCTCGGCAGAGAGCGCGTCGCCCAGGATACGCGATCAAGCAAGCTTGACGGCGCACGTGATCCGGGTGGATAGTCTCAGACTCCGAAAGCGCGCTTCCGTTAAGCGGTTATCTCAACGTTGTGAAGATTCCTATGATGCCGAAAGGCGTTGAGCACAAAACTGACAGACTCAGCGATAGGTGGTGATGGATGGGCCGACGACGGAGATCACATAGCCCATGCGCGCGCGCTTCGTGCTGAACTCGGGAAGGCTGAGCATCTCTCGCACGATCCGCGCCGCTTCCAGCGCCTCATCCTGCCGCAGCTTCACGCACACGACGCAATAGTGCGGGCTGGCCGGGATACGCTTCCAAAAATCTTTGTAGTTGATGGTGATGAATGTGGGATCGCGGACGGTGCGCAAGAGCGTCGGCACTACGTCATCGAAGATTCGTGTGCGGGGCCTCAGCTCTAAGATCGTGGTGACGGTGCCCTTGTACCAGCGGGCGAAGCCGGCGACGATTTGCGGTTTGGT
>JANOGZ010001208.1:0-1246 GCA_031406255.1 Pyrinomonadaceae bacterium
GGCGGCGCGCGCGATTCATTTGAACAGTCCACGGGCTAAGAAGCCGTTTGTGGCGATCAACTGCGCGGCGCTCACGGAGACATTATTGGAGAGCGAGCTGTTCGGCCATGAGAAGGGCGCTTTCACCGGAGCGATCGCACAGAAGAAAGGCAAGCTGGAGGTGGCTGACGGGGGCACCGTCTTTCTGGACGAGGTGGCGGAACTCGCCCCGACGCTCCAGGCCAGGCTGCTGCGGGTGTTGCAAGAGCGCGAGTTCGAGCGCGTCGGGGGCACACGAACCATTAAGGTCGATGTGCGGTTGATCACGGCGACCAATAAAGATCTGGAAGAGGCGGTTCGTGCCGGCCAGTTTCGTCAGGACCTGTATTACCGGCTCAATGTGATCTCACTCGTGATGCCGCCGCTGAAGGAACGTCGCGAAGATATACCGCTGCTGGCGACCTACTTCGTGGCGAAATACAGCGAGAAGTGTAAGCGGCAAGTGACGGGCATCTCACCGGAAGCGCGCGCATGTTTGATGAATTACGAGTGGCCGGGCAACGTTCGCGAACTGGAGAACGCGAGCGAGCGCGCGGTCGTGCTGGGAGCGACCGATCTGATCCTGCCGGAAGATCTGCCGGAAGCCGTGCTTGAAACGCAGTCGTCAATGGGTGCTCCCATCACGAATTACCATGAGGCGATTGCGGAGGCGAAGAAACAACTCATCCTCAAGGCTGTCGAAGAGGCGCACGGAAATTACACCGAAGGGGCAAAACTGCTCGGCGTGCACCCGAATTACCTGCACCGGCTGATCCGGAATTTGAATTTAAAGACGGCGCTGAAGAAGTGAGTAGGAGCGAGGCGCCCTTCCTCGCTTCAGTAGGTGGGTTGACTAAAGTTAGTACTGCCCTTCAGCAGAAGTTCCTGATCAAGAGATAAGCTATTGCCGGGGACGGGGTTCTATCCGATCAAATAGCATGACTATCTGATCGGATAGGTTCCGGCGCGCCACATGGGGCCAGCTGCGTAACCGCCGCGGCGAACTTTGGTGGACGCGCCTTTGCATCTTGAAAAGCGGTCGGCTTTAACGCAGAATGTGCGCGCACCGGCCGCTGCTTTCAAACTACAGCCCTTTGCCGTATTAGTAGCCTGCGCTGTTGACCTTCCTCGCAGCTTTCCCATGCTTTTCGGATTCGAAAGGCGTCCGAACTATGATCGGACAAACCATCTCCCATTACCGTATCCTCGACCAGCTCGGTAAGGGCGG
>JANOGZ010001001.1:0-5575 GCA_031406255.1 Pyrinomonadaceae bacterium
GAACCTACCAGCTTTTTTGCGCGAGTGTGAGTGCAGCGAACTGCCTTTTGATCCGGCGCACATCAGTTCACCGTAGTTCGCCTTGACCGACTATGGTTGAGACAATCAAATCTACGGTAGCTTACTCACATCAGGTATTTCCCAAGTAAGAAGGATAACGGCGAACGACGCCTAACAACGGCATGCACCCGACCGCGAATAACGTAGCTTTCATCCGCAAGACGCCGTGCCTGATGCATTGGATGCGCGGCGGGTGATGCCGGGCGTTAGGCTTCTAAGTCCCACACACGCTCTTAATAATAAGAAAGCGCAGCCCACGCTCTTCAGCTTTACGATGGGCAGCGGATGCGAAGCGCGCCGGGCACGATCTCGAAGGTCGCGGGGAGACGACCGAGGAGTTCTCCATCCACTTCCATCGTTATCAGATCATCTTCGTTTACGGCGCTGGCGGTGATTCTGTGCGCGCGCGCGTGCTGAACTTGTTGCATCCCGAGATGCGTGCCGAGATAGAGGCGGTACGAATTGGTTAAAATCTTCAGGGTGCTCAGATCACCGACCGCCACCACATCCAGCAGGCCGTCATTCAATTTGGCCACCGGCGCGACCTTCATCCCGCCGCCGAAATAACGCGCATTGGCGATGCACAGATTAGCGATCACGAGCCGTCCCTCCGGCCTGTCGTCGAGCTGGAGCCTGACGGTTGGCTTTGCGAATGTCAGCGTGGTGTGGAGCGCCGCCGCGGCGAAAGAGAGCTTGCCGCCCAGCAGGCGTGAACTCTTCGTCGGCAGCCACGGCACAGAACCCTGCTTGACGCGTTCGACCACCGCGCCGCCCATCCCGAATGAAGCGACGTTGATAAAGTAGCGCGTCCGGCGCGCACCCGTTTGATCGAGAAAGGCGACGCGGCCGACGTCCATGCGGATCGTCCGCCCGCAGCGCAGCGTGAGCGCGGCATCGGCGGCGCGCAGGGGGATGCCGAGTGTCCGCCGGAAATCCCCGCCCGTGCCGCTCGGCACCACGCCCAGTTCGGCATCCTCGCCGGATTGCAGGATTCCATTGGCGACTTCGGAGATCGTCCCATCGCCTCCGCAGGCGATGATCAAGCGCCTCCCCGCCTTCGCCTCGCGTGCGGCGATCAGGCTCCCATCGCCCGGTTTTTCCGTGAAAGCACAACAGAAAGGCCCGAAATGCGCGCGCAAATCGCTCGCCATACGCGGCCATGCGCCGCCGGTCGAACTGCCAGCCGAAGCCGGATTGACGATCACCAGCGGCAGAAGCGCGTCAGCCATCAGCGCACACGACGTGATGAGGAAGTTGTGGTGGTGGCGGAGTTTTTGCCATATGAAGCCGCAGTCAGGGTGATACTCTCCGTCTCTTCGAGCGCGTACAGCGCGCGATCACGCTCGCCGAGTTCGGCGATTTTGCTCATCACGAATTCCGCGATCTCCTTGTATGTCCGCACGTGATCGCGCTTGGGAAGATACTCAGAGAAGTCGATCACGGGACCGAAGTGGACGCGGATCGGTTCTTTGCTGCGCCAGTTCTTCATGATCTGTTGCGGAAGATTATTTCCGAGGCCGGCGACGAAGACGGGGATGACCTGCGGCGCGGCGTCCTTGACGAGCTTGCCGATGCCCGGCTGCGGACGCAGGTAAGAATACGGATCGGCGCTGCGGTTGCGTGTGCCTTCCGGGTGAAAGCCGATAACGTTACCAGCTCCGTCGCGGCACAGGTCGGCGAGACGCCGCACCGCATACCTGTCAAAGGCGCGCTTTTCCGCCACCATGAAGATCGGCGGATACATCGACCACCAGCCCATCAACAGGTTGACCAGCATCCCGAGCGGCGATTCATAAAAGAAACGCCCGCGCACCGGAAAGAAAAGCTTCTTCGGCCACATGGTTTGACGAAACAGCACGGTCGAGACCACGTACATATCGAAAAAGGAGCGGTGATTGGCGGCGAGCAGGATGGGGCGTTCGTGTGAAACGGCGTCGATGTTTTCCAGACCATAGACGCACATGATGTTGTATGTGCAGACGTGTATCCAGCCCGCGCCGACCGTGCGCTGACACCACGTCCAGAAGATTTTCCACTGTCCCTGATTCATCCGGTGCGAGACGCGAAAAGCGAGGCGCTCCATGGCGGATAACGCCGCCAGTTCTTCCGGGGTCGGGTCGTTCGAAAGCGGCGTTGATGAGCGGTCCTGTTCCCTTTCGACGCCGGGCGGATGGGGATCAGTCTCAATCGAAGGCATTTCGGTAAGTTTAAAGTTCCCGGCTTAAAATATCATGTTAAAGCGGAGAATACTTCAAACTTTTGCGCCTGAAGCTCCCCCTCTAGTCTATCGAGAAGTATTTGGCCTCCCCGTGATGCACGATGATCGCAGAGGTCGACTGTTCCGGGTCAAGCTGAAATTCTTCGGTCAGCTCGACACCGATGCGCGACGGCCCGATTAATTCGAACAATTTAGTCTGATCTTCGAGGTTCGGGCAAGCCGGATAACCGAAGCTGAAGCGCGAGCCCTGATATCCCTGATGAAACAGCTTTGTCACTTCCGCGGCGTCTGCCCCGGCGATGCCCAGATCTTCACGGATGCGCTTGTGCCAGAGTTCGGCCAGCGCCTCCGCGCTCTCGACGCTCAGGCCGTGAAAGTAGAGATAATCGGCATAATTGTCCGCGCGAAACAACTCCTGTGAGTAGAGACTGGCGCGCCGCCCCATCGTGACCAGATGAAAGGCGACCGTATCCATCTGCCCCGAGTCCTGTGAAGCGAAATAGTCGGCCAGGCACAGGCGCTTGCCGGCGGGCTGGCGCGGGAAGGTGAACCGCAGGCGCTCGCGTCGCTCATCTTCCTCATAAATAATCAGGTCGTTGCCCGCCGACTGGCACGGGAAGTAACCATAGACGACGCGCGGCGTCAGCAATTCATCACGTTTCGCGCGCTCTGTAATTTCATTGTAAACGTGCCGCACATATTCGGCGACGAACGCGCGGTATTCCTCGTTGGATTTTCGTCCCTGCTTAAACTGCCACTGCCCCTTGAACAGCGCCGTCTCGTTGATGAACGCGAAGACTTCATCGAGCGAGATATTCTCGACCACGCGCGACCCGTAGAAGGGGGGCCGCGGGATCGGCGCATCCCGGCTGACGTCTGATCGCACGGTATGCGTCGTGTCGCCCGCGATATGCATCGCCGCGCGGGGCCGCGCCCCTTTACGTATCCCTAACTTGGCATCTTCGCCGACGAGTTCTTCATCCTCACCCATACCGGCATTCGCGCCCGCCGCTACCGCTGCCGCCGCCATCGTTCTTTCCTGCTTCGCGGTGGTGACCACTTCCGTCGCGCCGCCGGTCAGGGCATCCATCACATGCAGACCGTCGAAGGCATCCCTGGCGTAATAGAGCGAGCCTTTATAGATCGTCTTCAAATCATCTTCCACGTAACGGCGCGTCAGGGCCGCGCCGCCCAGCACGACCGGCGCTTTGATACCCTGTTCGTTCAAGACCTCAAGGTTTTCTTTCATGATCAGCGTTGACTTGACGAGCAATCCGCTCATCCCGATGGCATCAGCACCGTGCTCGTTGAACGCATTGATGATGCTATCGACCGGCTGCTTGATCCCCAGGTTGACCACCTTGTAGCCGTTATTGGTGAGGATGATGTCCACCAGATTCTTGCCGATATCGTGAACATCGCCCTTGACCGTCGCCAGCACCATCGTCCCCTTGGCGGTGGCGCCGCCCTTTTTCTCCATGAAAGGCTCAAGGAAGCGCACGGCCGCCTTCATCGCCTCTGCTGACTGAAGCACGAAGGGCAACTGCATCTGCCCGCTGCCGAAGAGCTCCCCGACGACCTTCATTCCGTCGAGCAAAATGTTATTGACGATGTCGAGCGCCGGGTACTTCTCAAGGGCGATCTTTAATTGTTCCTCAAGGCCGATCTTTTCGCCATCGATAATATGGTTTTTCAGACGCTCTTCGACCGGCAGGCGGCTTTCATCCGTTTTTTCTTTGCGCGTCGTGACCCCCTCGAAGAGCCTGGTGAACTCCGTCAGCGGATCATACGTGCAGACATCGCCCTCAAACCCCCGCTCGTCGTAGATCAACTGGCGGGCAACTTCGCGCTCGCGCTCGCCAATGCGGTTGAGCGGCACGATTTTGCTCGCGTTGACGATCGCGGCGTCAAGGCCCGCTTCGACCGCTGCATGCAGAAAAACCGAGTTGAGAACGACGCGCGCCGGCTGGTGCAGACCGAACGAGACATTGGAAACACCGAGGATGGTCAGGCATCCCGGTAGTTGCGCCTTGATGCGCCGGATCGCCTCGATCGTTTCGACGGCGTTGCGCCGGTCTTCCTCGATGCCGGTCGAGATCGGCAGCGCGAGCGGATCAAAGAAAAGCTCGTACGGAGGCAGACCATATTGCTCGGTGGCCTGTGCGTAAGCGCGCCGCGCGATCTGTAATTTTCCTTCCGCGGTGCGCGCCATTCCCTGCTCGTCGATCGTGCCGATGACGACGCCCGCCCCGTACTGGCGCGCCAGCTCAATGACTTTCGCGAAACGCGGCTCGCCATCCTCGTAGTTCGTCGAGTTCAGGATGCACTTGCCGCCGGCATGCTCCAGTCCGGCCTCCATCTTCTGCCATTCGGTCGAATCGAACATCAGCGGGATCGTCACGCCTGTCACCAGCCGTGAAGCGAGCTCATGCATGTCGCGCACGCCGTCGCGGCCGACGAAATCGACGTTGACGTCGAGGATGTGCGCGCCCTCCCGCGTCTGCTCCCTGGCGAGCGAGACGAGTCCATCCCAATCCTCTGCGTTCAGCAGATCGCGGCATTTTTTCGAGCCGCTCGCGTTGACCCGCTCGCCGACGATCAGAAAAGAGGTTTGCTGCACGTAGGGCTGCTGCATATAGAGCGACGAAGCGGCCGGGAGGCGCGTCACTTCGCGCCTCCGGGGCGCGACATCGCGCACCGCTTCGACGACCGCCGCGAGATGCGCGGGCGTCGTGCCGCAGCACCCGCCGACGATCGCGACCCCGAAATCGCGCGCGAAATGCAGCAGGTCGGCGGCGAGCGAGGCGGGTGTCTCCTTGTAATGAGCGTGGCCGCCGACGTTCTCTGGAATTCCGGCGTTCGGGATTACCGAGACGGGGAACGGAGAATTCTGGCACAGGTAGCGCACGTTCTCGCTCATCTGCTTCGGTCCCGTCGCACAATTCATACCGACGACGTCGATGGGGAAGGGTTCGAGCGCCGTCAGCGCCGCGCCGATCTCGGTTCCCATCAGCATTGTTCCGATCGCCTCGATCGTCACCTGCGCCATGACGGGAACGCGCCGCCCCGTTTCGGCGAAGCGGTCGAAGATGGCGGCGAGCGCCGCTTTCGTCTGGAGGATGTCCTGGCAGGTTTCCACGAGCAGGATATCAACGCCGCCATCCAGCAGGCCGTGCACCTGTTCGGCGTAAGACGCCTTCATATCGCGGAAGGTGATGTGACCGAGGCTCGGAAGCTTCTTCGTCGGGCCCATCGAGCCGGCCACCCAGCGAGGTCTCTGCCGGGTCGAAAAATCCG
>JANOGZ010001003.1:0-2819 GCA_031406255.1 Pyrinomonadaceae bacterium
GAAAAGGATGAAACCTTCGGCACAAGAAGGGTTCATCCTTTTGTTTTCGGCTCGTGTCACGCTGGCAGAAACAAAGAAGTCATCTCAAAATTCATAAAAGAGCCTAAAACATTAGGTTCAAGTAGTATTTGATAAAGAATACGCGCATAAAAGCTCGATACGCTCTTTGACTTTCTTCAAAGAACTGGCCCAGACGACGGTTGTTGTTGATCCAGGCGAAACTGCGCTCGACTTTCCATCGTTGACGACAATAACGCTTTTCATGTTTGTCTTTCGGTGGTCTGCCCAAAGGTATCGAGACATGATTCTTCCGATATGGAGCGTTGGGTGTGATGCGCCGAGAGCGGAGCGCGCGACGCAAAGGTTCGCTGTCATAACCTTTGTCCAAACCTAATCGCTTCGGTCGGCGACAACGCTTGCCGATGCGAATGCCGTCAATGGTGGCTAACAAATTTCGCTGGTCATTCCAATTAGCACGGCCTATGGTAAAGTTCAATGGATGTCCGTGAGCCTCGACGACCATGTGGCGTTTGAGGCCTAAAATGAGGTGTTTTCCCGAGAATCCGACCTCTTTTTGGCCCCTTTTTTTGACTTGACCACGCTCGCATCATGGTACGCGTTATTCAAGTTAATGTGGCCTTTGCGGTGAGCTTCTTTCAGCAGGTCGGAGACCATCTTCTGCCACACGCGCCGCCGTTGATATTCCAGCAGGCGGCGATGGCAAGTTTGATAAGAAGCACGAATGTCATGCGGCAAGTATTCCCAAGGACAACCTGTCGCCAGCACATACAAGATGCCGTTGATGACTTCGCGGTCATCAACAGGTTTGCGCCCTCTGCGTTTTGGCTTGGGCAAAAGCGGCTTGATGCGCTTCCATTGCGCGTCAGTTAGATCGGAACGATATGGTTTGCGCTGGGCCATAAACTCTTACCTCGCATAAGAGTTTTGACACCAACTCAAGTTTTTTCAAACATCAATCGTACTTTTCATTGGCAAATTTGCCTGCTTTTCTAATTTTGAGATGACTTCATGCTCTCGGAGCGGTATGGGATGAGAGTTTAGTCGTGCTCACAACTCATCGAACCGGACGCGCAATGAGGTAGCCACTTGTCCTCAATGTACACGGCGCGCCGGTTAATTCGAGCGTTATACTGCTTTATTTATGACACAAACTCATATAAGTTGAAGGTATGGTTGACGAAGAATCATTCATCTTTTCCGATTTCTCCCTGGCGCGGCGCCTCGAAAAGACCGAGGCACGAAGTAATTTGGAATTCGTCGAGGCCCGAGCAAAAGCTTTTCCCGACAGCGGCGCGCAGTGGGTGGAAGTCGCCGGCGCTTACGCGATGTACGACGGCGTAACGTCCCCGCTGACACAGACGTTCGGCCTCGGCCTATTCGAGACAGTCTCATGCGCTGACATAGAGCGGATTGAGGAGTTCTTCCGAGAGCGCGGGGCGCCGGTGTTTCACGAAGTCAGCCCGCTCGCCGATCTCACTCTGCTGGCTTTATTGAACGATCGAGGCTATCAGCCGGTTGAGTTTACAAGCGTGATGTTTCGCCCGATACGGCCCGGTGTCCGTTTCGCTGAACTACGTAATAAAAGCATTCGTGTGCGGGCGATCAGAGAAGATGAGCACGAGCTTTGGGCGCGGACGGCGGCCGGAGGGTGGAGCGAATTCACGGAGCTTGCCGACTTCATGCTGGAACTGGCCCAGGTTAGCGCAAAAATGTCGAATGGGCTCTCTTTTCTGGCAGAGTTGGACGGGCAACCGATAGCTACGGGCGCGCTGAGCATCTGTGAGGGGGTAGCGCTGTTGGCCGGGGCGAGCACGATCCCCGAAGGTCGCCAGCAGGGCGCGCAACTGGCTTTGCTCGACAGCCGCTTGCGTTACGCCGCCGAACAGGGATGCGACATCGCTATGATGTGCGCCCAGCCCGGCAGCGCATCGCAACGTAACGCCGAGCGGCAGGGCTTCCGCATCGCCTACACGCGCGTCAAGTGGCGTTTGGCTCGGCCCGCAGCATAACAACGGGATGACGATCGGCGCGGCCTTCGTGGTGTAGACGCTTCCCGCAAGACTAGACGGTAACGAGCGGCAGGCTGCGATAGCGTTTCCCGGTCAGCCTGGTCAGCGCATTGACTACCGCGGGCGAGATCACCGGAACCGGCGGCTCGCCGCAGCCCGAAGGCGCCTCAGTGCTCGCCACGATGTGGACATCGACCGCGACCGGCGCATCGGGCATGTAAGGCGGGACGTAGCCGTCAAAGTTCCTCTGCTCCACCAGGCCATCCTTGAGCGTGATTGCGCCCTTCGCCATCAGTTGCGACAGTCCGAATGCCACTCCCGCCTGGAACTGGCTCTCGATGGTGAGCGGATTCACTGCGAGGCCGGGGTCGACCGCGATCGTCACCCTGTGAATCCTGGGCCGCTTGTTCTCGACGGAGACGTCAACGGCGCAGGCGACGCCGGTCCCGAACGACTCATGGCAGGAGATTCCGACGGCATGCCCCTTCCGGAGATTTCGACGCCAGGGGGCGCTCTTCGCTGCCATCAGATCAAGCGCGGCACGCAGCTTCCTGGCTTCCGGCTTGAGGAGTTTGCGGCGGTAAGCGATCGGGTCCATCCGGGCGCGCGCGGCCAGTTCGTCAACCAGCGTCTCCATGACGTAGGCCGTATGCGTATGGCCGACCGAGCGCCACCACAGCACAGGCACATTGATGGTGGGATGGTGAACCGAAACGTGGAGGTTGGGAAGGTTGTAATGGGTGTCGGAAGCGCCTTCCACTGACGTTGAATCGACGCCGTCTTTCATCA
>JANOGZ010001213.1:0-5110 GCA_031406255.1 Pyrinomonadaceae bacterium
CGGACGCTCACCGATTTATCGCAGTATGCAAGTAGGTGAGACCGAAGACATGAGCATCGCGCGCTCGACGAGTGTGTCAGTACCGCCCTCCGGGTAGCGGGCGGGTGCTGCCGCTGCCTGACCCGTTTGAGGTATCTATCTGGTACCTGCCGACGGACTGCGTGTGTAGCTATCCCGCGCCCGAACCACGAGGTCTGGCCGACGCACGCGCACTTTGATTTGTCGTCGCTCTCCCGCGCTGAGCGCCGATGTTTTCGGGTAGTAGCCGAGACTGTACTGACGGCGCAATTCTTCAGCGATTTGTGAGAAGGCCTGCGTGAGCTGTTGGCGGTCGTTCGCCCGGTAGAGGCGTGCTCCCGTCTTCTCGGCCAGATTATGGAGATAGACGTCCGCCCGCTCATAGTCGACACGGGTCGCGCCCGGCGGCGGAGCGCCGCCGTTAGAGGGGATGTTGTAGATGACGCGGGAAGAGCTATTGGTGCCCGGGTAAGGCCCGCCACTGCTGTTGCTAACGATCGTAATGCTGCTGCTATTCTGCGCGCGCACGTCCTCATAGGTATCGTACTGGATGGGATAAATGAGCGCGTCGAGTTCCGTGACTTCAGCCATAGTGCTCTCATATGTGGCGAGATGACTCGCCGTATCGACGCCATCTGTAAAGAGCACGATCGCCTTCCGACCGGTTATTTTGCTCAGGCGCTCTCTGATCACCAGATCGATGGCGTCGTAGAGACGCGTGCTGGAGCCCGTCTCCGCATTGTAGTTTATGACAGCGCTGATCAGGTCCCGGTCGCTCGTCGCCTCCGTGAGGAGCAGCACTTCATCGTTGAAGGTCACGACCAGCACGCGATCTTGCGGGCGCAGCTGATTGGCGAAGGAAATTGCCGCCTCCTTCATCTCTGAGAGACGAAAGCCCGTCGAGCCCGAGGTGTCTAAAACCAGCGCGACGGTGAAGGGCTTCTCGGTCGGGTCGAAATGCGTAATCTCCTGTTCGACTCCATTCTCGAAGATATGAAAATCTTCCCGCCGAAGGTTCGGGATGTATTTGCCCTGGCGATCCATGACGCTGACGGGGACAGAGATGAACGTGGTATCGACGCGCACCACGTCGCCATCGCCAACCTCTTCCGGGCCTGCGGCAGCGAGAGTAGCGGGAGACGTACCCATCTCCGGCAGCGAGGGATCTCCCCGCGTTGAACCGATGAGTGTCGGCGGTTGCTTCTGTGGGCGCGGCGCGGGTTCAACTGGTGCGGGCCGGGCGTCGTCGCCGTCGCTGTCGCCACCGGCGACGCGGCGAGGACGTGAAGCAGTCGAGGCGGGCGGTGGCTGCTGAACGGCGCCCCCGCGTCTGACCATGTCTTCGGCCGGGGACCCGTTTTTCTTGATCACATAGGCGCCGCCGGGGCAATCGGTCGAAGTGGCCTCGGCGATGATGGTGTAACCGTCGGGAATAGAAATGCCTCTGCATATCTTGATGACATCAGGCGCACTTCGTTTCTTGACGCCTTTACGTGCCATTTGGGCAGGGGTAATCGGCACCAACAGGGTGCTCATCAGGGCGGCAAGCGAGAGGTAGGCGAAGGGTAGACGCATACATTATTACCCTCAGCAAGTGGGATCTTCCGGAATGCGCCCATTATAGTACGTCGGAGCCCGTTTTGCGCAACCGATTTACTCCGCCCGCAGTTTAGCGGCAGAAAGATCACTTCACTGGCCCAGGGAGGTGGACGGGCGGCGAAGACTTGCTCGCGAACTAGCCGGATTTGATTAAACCTACTCGTAGCGCAGCGCGACCATCGGATCGACCCTGATCGCACGCCGGGCTGGAATGTAGCAGGCCAGCACCGCCACGCTCGCCAGCGTCGTCGGGATGATGAAGAAAACTGCCGGATCTGTCGCGCTCACCTCGAACAGCAGGCTCGCCATCAATCGGGTCAGCGCAAAGGCGGCGACCAGGCCGATCGCTACCCCGACCGTGATCAGGATCAGCCCCTGCCCGACCACCAGCCTGAGCACGTCGCCCCTTTGCGCGCCCAGGGCCATGCGGATGCCGATTTCGTGTGTCCGCTGGGTGACCATGTACGCCATGACGCCATAGAGTCCGATGGCAGCGAGCATCAGTGCGACGGCCGCAAAACTGCCCAGTAAGACCATCGAGAAGCGTTGTCGCGCCATCGCATCAGCGACGAGTTGGTCCATCGTCGTGACTTTGTAGACCGGCAGATCTTTATCCAACGCGCGAATAACGCCGCGCACCGCGGCCGTCACGCTCGTCGGATCATTCGCCGTGCGGACCACCAGGTACATGCCGCGGACGGGACGTTGAGCTTGCGGGGTGTAGTATTGAACGCGCGATTGGCCCACTAACCCTTTGCTCTTGACGTGGCCGACGATGCCAACGATCTCACGCCAGCGCGGATTATCACTGCCGCCTTCGAAGGTGATGCGTTTGCCCAGGGGGTCTTCATTCGGCCAGTATTTGCGCGCCAGCGTTTCATCAATGATCGCCACACCCGGGGCGTCCTTCACATCGCGCTCGGTGAAATAACGACCCTTCGCGAGCGGAATGCTCATGGTCTGGAAGTAATCGGCGGTGGCCGTCCAACGATCTCCGTGGGGCGGCTGTTGATCGGGCGGCACTATGCGTCCTTCAATTCGAAAACTGCCGCTCGACTCGTTTCCACTCAACGGCAAGTTGGATGTCGCGCCAACTGACTGCACTCCTGGTAGGGCTTTGATCTGCTCCAGCGCCTGCTGGTAAAAAGCAGCGATTTGCTCCGGCTCGCGGTATTTATAGCCAGGCAACGCGAGTTGCATCGCCAGCAGATTCTGCGGCCGGAACCCGGGATTAATCTGTTGCAGGCGCAGAAAGCTTTTGATCATCAGTCCGGCCCCGGTAAGCAGCACCAGGGCGAGCGCCATCTCGGCCACGACGAGCGCGCTGCGCACCCGGCGCCGCGCGTCCGATGAGCCGCTTCGTCCACCCTCCTTCAAAGTCCCGTGCAGATCACCCCTGGAGAAATGGAGCGCCGGGGCAACGCCGAAAAGGATGCCCGTCAACAATGAGATTCCGAGCGTGAAAGCAAGCACCCGCGCATCCAACCCGATCTCCTCGACGCGCGGGATATTGGTCTGGTTGAGCGCCGTCAGTAGATCAACGCCCCAGACCGCGATCAGCAATCCCAACCCGCCGCCGATTAAGGCGAGGAGAACGCTCTCGGTCAGCAACTGGCGGAAGACCCGCAGACGCCCCGCTCCCAGAGCGACGCGGATCGCCATCTCTTTCTGCCGCGAGGCGGCTCGCGCGAGGAGCAGATTGGCGACGTTCGCGCTGGCGATCAATAAGACGAAACCGACGGCCGCCAGCAGCATGAGCAGCGCCGGCCTGATATCACCGACGACCAGTTCGTGCAGGTATTGAAGGCTGAGCCCCCAGCCATCGCTATCTAATCCCGGCATGTACTGGCTTCGCAGGTTGGTGGCGATCGAATCCAGTTCCGCCTGAGCCTGCTGGAAGGTAACGTTTGGCTTCAGGCGCGCGAGCACGGCCAGGTATTCATTGGTCAGGTTAGCCGGCGCCAGCTGCTCGGGGGTAAACGCAATCGGCGCCCACAGTTCGGCGGCCTGCCCAAACTCACGACCGAATTGAAAGCTCGGCGGCATGATGCCGACGACCTGATAGCTTTTGCCGTTAAGCGTGATCGCCTTGCCCACCAGGCCGGGGTCGCCGCCAAAGCGCCGGTGCCACAGATTATCGCTGACGATGACGACCTGATCGCGTCCCGGCTGATCCTCATCCGTGAGGAAGACGCGTCCCCGCGCCGCCTCCGCTCCCAGCGCGGGGAAGAAGTTAGCGGTCACCGCCATCCCTTGCAGCCGCTCGGGCTCACCGTCATCCGTCAGGTTGACGGCCCAATTCGTCAGGGCGGCGACATGCTCGAAGGATTGCGCGTTATCACGGTAATGCGCGTAACCGGGCGCTGACACGGAAGCCTTCAGATCGAGTTTCGGGTAATTGTGGTTGATCAAGACGAGGCGGTCCGGATCCTTGTAGTTTAGGGGTCGCAGCAGAATGGCATCGACAACGCTGAAGATCGCGGTGTTGGCGCCGATGCCCAGCGCCAGGGTGAACACCGCCACCAGAGTAAAACCGGGGTTTTTCCAGAGCATCCGGATGCCATAACGTATGTCTTGAAACATCTCATCCTCCATCCGCCGAGGCTGCAACCATAGCGCATCCCAGAACGCGCCGGAACTGTGCTTCAGCAGGTTAAAGTTGGTTCGTACATTAAGCCTTTGCCAGTGCCGGAGTAACCCTTCGCGGTGCCACAACTCGGCTTCCCATTCCCGTCTCCACTCGGAGCGAAAGCGTCGGGGAACGATCCGGCTGAGGATCGCGATTGACCAGAGATACGGCCTGAAATAGCGCTTCCCTGTGTGATCGAGGAGCGACATCTGTTCATCCTCGCTCCGGAGAGGGTTTGCTCTTGCGCGCCGCGCTGGGCAGCAACCGTTCAATAAATCGATAGCGGTTGACGGCTTCGGCTAAAGCCTCGGCGCCCGCTGCCGTGACTTCGTAATACTTCCTCGGCGGTCGCCCTTCACGCTGGGCGACCGCCTGTTTCTCCCACTTTGAGGCCACCAGCAGCGAGTGCTCCAGTCGGCGTAGCGCGGGGTAGACGGTGCCACTCGGTAAGCCGGTGATGTCCATGATGTCAAACCCGTACTGATAGCCATTAGCCAGGGCCTGCAAGATCACCGCCGCCGAGTAGGAGAGAGATACTTTAGGACTCATCTGCGCGACCCTCGTGTTACGCGTAGTTTTCTATTCATATAGTATGCTACATACCCTTCGCGGCGACTGGCAGATACCTCCAACCCTCTGGCCGTAGTGTTTGAAGTTATGCTGCTCGAACGCTCGCCATCTCGATTAATCCAGCAATACGGTGAGTGCTGCGGGTTTTTACAGAAAATTCTGTGCCACTCCCGCTCTCCCGCCTAAGTTGTTTAAATTACTGGCTCGCTTATCAATCGCGACGGCGACCGGAGCTGGTGGTTTGTCCGTTTCTGGGATTGCCCAGTCCCACAATTGAAACTTCAGTAGTTTCCG